>DATBSV010000470.1:0-8125 GCA_036559685.1 Casimicrobiaceae bacterium | reverse complement strand
CGGCTCGACGATCCGCCCCGGCGACGTGCAGCGCATGAGCGCGGGCCGCGGCGTTCGCCACAGCGAGAACAACCCGTCGCGCGACGAGCGCGTGCACTTCCTGCAGATCTGGATCGAGCCCGACAAGCGCGGCATCGATCCCGGCTACGAGGAGGCCCACGTCGGTCCGGAGGCGAAACGCGGCAGGCTGGCGCTGATCGCCGGCCCCGCGGGCGCGGGCGCGGCGGTGCGCATTCAGCAGGATGCGCGCATCTACGCGGGGCTGTTCGACGGCGACGAGGTCGCGCAGTTGCCGATCGCGCCCGGCCGGCGCGCGTACGTGCACGTCGCGCGCGGCGCCGTCGACGTCAACGGCACGCCGCTCGGCGCGGGCGACGCGGCCAAGCTCACCGACGAGCGCGACGTGCGGATCGCGGGCGGCCGCGAGGCCGAAGTGCTCGTGTTCGACCTGCCATGAAGACGGCGACCACGTCGCGCGACTGGGCGGCCCTCGTCGGCCGCATCATGCTGGCGGCGATCTTCGTGCATTCGGGCTTCGGCAAGATCACCGGGTTCGCCGGGACCGTCGCTCACATCGCGAGCGCCGGATGGCCTATGCCGGAGGTCGGCGCCGTCATCGCGATCGTGTTCGAGCTCGGCGGCGGCTTGTTGCTGGTCGCCGGCGTCAAGGCGCGCTGGGTGGCGCTCGCGATGGCCGTTTTCACGGTCGTTGCGGGAATCATGTTCCACAACTACTGGGACGCACCGGCGGCGCAGCGGACGATGCAGTTCATCCACTTCTGGAAGAACGTATCGATGGCCGGTGGCTTGCTGATGGTGTACGCGTTCGGCCCCGGTCGGTTGTCCATCGATAGAGCGTGAGCGTGCGCTGCCTGCTCGGCGCGCTCGCGCTGGCCACGGTTGCGTCCGCGCACGCCGCGCATCCGATTCTCAGCGAGGATCCCGGCACGCAGGGGACCGGTGGTGTCGAGCTCGAGTTCGGCTTCGCTGCCTCCGACGGCGAGCCTGGCGGCGGCCGCGTGTCGCAACTCTCGTCGCAGTTCGCGTACGGATTGACCCCGTCGGTCGACGTGATCGTCTTCGCGCGCTACCTGTGGCTTCGGCCGCAGGACGAGCCGCGGCAACGCGGGGTCGGCGACACCGCGCTCGACCTCAAGTGGCGCTTCGTCGAGACCGAGGCCGTGCAGCTCGCCGTGCGCGCGGGCGTCGACCTGCCGACCGGCGACGCGCCAAAGGGGCTCGGCGCCGACGGAACCGGCTGGCACGCGGTGCTCGCGCTGTCGGCGGCAATCGAGCCCGCGCAGTGGCTCGTCAATGTCGGGTACTTCTATGTGCGGGAGCCAGGCGTGCGAGCGCATGTGCCGTTCGCGTCGACGGCAGTGATCGTTCCCTCGGAGGGCGTCCTGCGCACGTTCGTCGAGGTCGCCACGCTGGCGAACCCCGATCCGGCGCGTTCGACCTGGCCTACCGTCGCGCGCACCGGCCTGATCTGGAAGGCCGCGTCGTGGCTCGACCTCGACGTCGGTGCCGAGGTGCGCCTCAACCGCGAGGCGCCGCGCTCGTTGCTGCTCGCGGGGGCGACGCTGCGTTGGTAAACCGCCGTTATCGACGTCATTGCGACGATTGATTGGACGGAAGTTGCCGGCGCACGTAGATTCGGTCGTACGCCGCAAACCACGGGAGACCACGATGGGCAAGGGCAAAGCGATGGCGCGCGCCGCGGGTGCGCCGCCGATGGACACGGGCATCGCGCCGAAGGACCGCGCGAAGATCGCCGCGGGGCTCTCGAAGCTGCTCGCGGACAACTTCACGCTGTACCTCAAGACGCACAACTTCCACTGGAACGTCACCGGGCCGATGTTCAACACGCTGCACCTGATGTTCGAGGTCCAGTACAACGAGCTGTGGCTCGCGCTCGATGCCATCGCCGAGCGCATCCGCTCGCTCGGCCACCCGACGCCGGCGACGGCGGCCGAGTTCGCGAAGCTGACATCGATCCAGGAGACGACGGGCCAGCCGCCGGCCGAGGAGATGATCCGCCTGCTCGTCGAGGGCAACGAGGCGGTCGTGCGCACGGCGCGCAAGGTGTTCCCGGCGGTCGACGCGGCGAACGACGAGCCGACGGCCGATCTGCTGACCCAGCGCATGCAGATCCACGAGAAGAACGCGTGGATGCTGCGCAGCCTGCTCCAGGGCTGACCCGCAACCGGGGTCAGATTCGAATCTGACCCCGGTTATTCGCGTTCGCGGCTGTCGATCGCGATCGTCACCGGCCCGTCGTTGACCAGCGCGACGGCCATGTTGGCGCCGAACGCGCCGGTCGGCACGTCGCGACCGAGCTCGCGCGCCAGCGCGGCGACGAACGCGTCGAACATCGGTCGCGCGAGCTCGGGCGGCGCCGCGCCCGACCACGACGGGCGGTTGCCCTTGCGCGTCGACGCGTAGAGCGTGAACTGCGACACGGCGAGGAGCTCGCCGCCGGCGTCGCGCACCGACCGGTTCATCGTCCCGTCGTCGTCGGCGAACACGCGCAACTGCACCACCTTGCGCGCGAGCCAGTCGCGATCGTCGTCGGTGTCGTCGGCGGCGGCCGCGGCCAGCACGAGCAGGCCCGGTCCGATCGCGCCGATGATCCTCCCGTCGACCTCAACGCTCGCTTGGGTCACCCGCTGCAGCACCACGCGCATGGCGCCGAAGGTAGCACCTCGTCAGCGCTTGACCACGGTGCGCTCGACCTCGATCGCGCGGCCGGTCTCGAACAGCACGACCGTGATCGTGTCCGGATCGCCGGGGACCGGCATCCAGGTCCAGCGCGATTGCTTGCGGCCCTTGCCGGTCGTGAGGTCGGGCGGGCCGACGCGTGCCATCACCTCGCCTTCGCTCATGCCGACGCGCAGGTGCCGGCGCTCGGCCGGGTTGCCCGGCGCCGGCGACTCGGCGCGTCGTGCGCGCTCGGCGCGCATCGGCTTCGCCGGATTCGCCGGGGGCTCGCGCGTCTGGACCTGGCGACCGGGCGACGGAAAGGGCAGGACCGACAGCGGCGCATCCAGGACGTCCGCGTCGCGCGCCTCGCCCTCGCGGCACGGGCGGTCCTGGTAGACGATGCCGCCCGGTGCCGCGCACTTGTGCACGGCCGACGACGCAACCTCCGACAGCGCGACGACGACACCCGCGGCGATCGCAGCGCGTAGGACGCGCGCGACGACGGAACGATTCTCTGTCACGGCAGGTCCGAGGCGCGTCACGCCGCGCTACGATAGCGGCCTCGCATCCCGCCCGCCCTCAGCCTCTCGTCCGATGGACACCCGCACGCACCTCGCCGCGCGCGTCGCCGACATCGCACCGTTCCACGTGATGGAAGTGCAGACGGCCGCGCGGGCGCTCGAGGCGGCGGGGCGAAGCGTCGTGCACATGGAGATCGGCGAGCCGGATTTCCCGACGCCCGGCCCGGTGCTCGACGCGGCACGCGCCGCGCTCGACCACGGCGGCATCTACTACACGTCCGCGCTCGGCCTGCCGGAACTGCGCGCCGCGATCGCGCGCCACTACCGCGAGCACTACGGCGTCGACGTCTCGCCCGAGCGCGTGATCGTCACCGCCGGCTCGTCGGCGGCGCTGCTGCTGGTCACCGCACTCGTCGTCAACCGCGACGAGCAGATCCTGATGGCCGACCCCGGCTATCCGTGCAACCGCCATTTCGTGCGCACGCTCGAAGGCGAGCCGGTCGCGGTCCCGGTGGGCGCCGACACGCGCTACCAGCTCACCGCCGACCTCGTCGCGCGCCGCTGGGGACCACGCACGCGGGGCGTGCTGATCGCGTCGCCGTCCAATCCGACCGGCACGACGGTCGAGCGCGACGAGCTCGAGCGCATCGCGGACGTCGTCGCCGAGCGCGCCGGCAGGCTGGTCGTCGACGAGATCTATCTCGGCCTGTCCTACGACCTCGCGCCCGGTACCCGGCCGTCGACGGCACTTTCGTTATCCGACGACCTGTTCGTGATCTCGAGCTTCTCGAAGTACTTCAACATGACCGGGTGGCGGCTCGGCTGGGTCGTCGCGCCCGAGCGCCACGTGCGCGACCTCGAGAAGCTCGCGCAGAACCTCTACATCTCGCCGCCGACGCTGTCGCAGCATGCGGCGCTCGCGTGCTTCGAGCCCGCGACGATCGACATCCTCGAATCGCGGCGCGAGGAGTTCCGCGCGCGGCGCGACCTGCTGGTCCCGGCGTTGCGCGAGCTCGGGTTCGGCATCCCGCTCATGCCGACCGGGGGCTTCTTCGTCTACGCCGACACCTCGCGGCTCGCGGCCGACAGCCGCGTGTTCTGCCGCGACGTGCTGGAGCACGCCGGCGTGGCGATCACGCCCGGCATCGATTTCGGCACGCACCGTGCTTCCGAGCACGTACGCTTCGCCTACACGATCGCCCGCGCCAAGATCGAGGACGGCATCGCCCGCCTCGCGCATCACCTGGGAAAGACGCCTCGATGAGACTACGACTGCTCGCGGCCGCACTGGGCGCGTTTGCGCTCGCCGGCTGCGGCGCCGACTACTACTTCCAGGGCGCGTCGGGGCAGCTCGACCTGATCGCGCGCGCGAAGCCGTTGAACGAGGTCATCGGCACGACCTCCGACGCGCGCCTCAAGGAGCGCCTCGAGCGCGCCCGCGCGATCCGCGCCTACGCGAGCCACGAGCTCGGGTTGCCGGACAACGGCAGCTTCACGCGCTACACGGACCTCGGCCGTCCGTTCGTCCTGTGGAACGTCTTCGCCGCGCCCGAGTTGTCGCTCAAGCCGCGGGAGTGGTGCTTCCCGGTCGCGGGCTGCGTCAACTACCGCGGCTATTTCGACGAGTCGGAGGCGCGCGCCGAGGCGGCAGGGCTCAGGGCGCAGGGCTACGACGTGCATGTCGGCGGCGTCCCCGCGTACTCGACGCTGGGCTGGTTCGACGATCCGCTGCTTTCGTCGTTCATCCGCTACCCCGACCTCGAGCTCGCCCGACTCGTGTTCCACGAGCTCGCCCACCAGGTCGCCTACGCGAAGGACGACTCGACCTTCAACGAGTCGTTCGCCGTGGCGGTCGAGGAGGCGGGCCTCGCGCGCTGGATCGCGTCGCGGCCGCCGGCCGAGGCCGCGAAGCTCGTGGCCGACCGGGATCGCGGCGAGCGGCTGCGCGGCGAGTTCCGCCGCATCGTCCGGACCGGCAAGGCCGCCCTGGCGACGGCCTACGCGAGCAACGCCGACGTCGAGACCAAGCGCCGCGCCAAGCACGACGCGTTCGAGGCGATGCGGGTGGCCTACCTCGAGGCCAAGGGCGCCGAGCCGGGCCTCGGGGCCTTCGACCGCTGGTTCGCCGGCGAGAGCGGGGCGGGCCCGAACAACGCGAGCCTCGTCTCGATGGGGCTGTACTCGGACGGCGTCCCGGCGTTCCGCGTCCTCCTCGCCCAGGAGGACGGCGACCTGCCGCGGTTCTACGCGCGGGTCCGCGAGCTGGCGATGATGCCCCGGACCGAGCGCCACGCGGTCCTGGCGGCCATCGCGACCCCGGCGGTGGCAGCGCCGGGCGGCGTGCCCGCGCGCTAGGGCCCCGGCCGCAGGCGATTGATCCGCCGGGCTTTTCCGGGCTATAATCGCAGGCTTCCTTGCCTCACCCGCCGCAGACGGGGAGGCCTCACCACGGGATGGCCCCCTCCCGCGAATCCGATTGCGGATCGCGCCAGGGGCTTCAAGCGCTGACCCGGACTACAAGGAGACCTCTGCATGCGTCACTACGAAATCGTCTTCATCGTGCATCCCGACCAGAGCGAGCAGGTGCCCGCGATGGTCGAGCGCTACCGCACGATGGTGACCGGCCGCGCCGGCCGCGTTCACCGTCTCGAGGACTGGGGCCGTCGCCAGATGGCCTATCCGATCCAGAAGATGCACAAGGCGCACTACGTGCTCATGAACCTCGAGTGCGACCAGGAAACCCTCACCGAGCTCGAGCACGCGTTCAAGTTCAACGACGCGGTGCTTCGCCACCTGATCGTCGCGATGAAGGATGCGGTCGTCGCGCCTTCTCCGATGATGAAGGAGGAGAAGTCGCGCTCGCTGACCGACCGGCCGACCGAGAAGTCGGGCGACCGCGCCGAGCGGGGGGGCGAACGCACCCCCGTCCCGGAGGCCCCGGCCGCCGCCTGACGACGACGTGGCCGGGCGCGCGCCGGAGATGAACCGGCTCTCGATCGACGCCACGCTCGCGACGCGCGACGCGATCCGCTACACGCCTGCCGGCCTCGCTGCGATCGACGCGGTGCTCCTGCACCGGTCGGAGCAGCCCGAAGCGGGCGGGATGCGTCGGGTCGAGTGCGAGATCGCGGCCGTGGCCTTCGGCGGGATCGCCGAGTCGATCGCGAAGCTCGCCGTCGGGTCCGCCGTGCGTTGCGAGGGATTCCTGGCACGCCGCTGGCGCACCGGACTCACGCTCGCGCTTCACGTCGACCGCATCGAGACGATCCACGAACGCTAGACACCGCGCAGGTCACCGTCTTACACGACCGATCACGCATTCCACGAGCAAGCAGAGGACACCATCATGCCGCGTCCGTTCAAGGGCAAGGGTAAGGGCAAGGACAAGAACAAGACGAAGCGCAAGGACCGCGGCAACGCGTTGTTCAAGCGCAAGAAGTTCTGCCGGTTCACCGCCGAGAAGGTGGTGCAGATCGACTACAAGGACATCGACGTCCTGAAGGACTTCGTGCAGGAGAACGGCAAGATCATGCCGGCGCGCGTCACGGGCACGAAGGCCCGCTACCAGCGCCAGCTCGGCACCGCGATCAAGCGCGCGCAGTTCCTCGCGCTGATCCCGTACACCGACCGCCACTAGGAGCCCCGCGATGCAGATCATCCTCCTGGAAAAGGTGGCCAACGTCGGCGACCTGGGCGACGTCGTCAAGGTCAAGAACGGCTTCGCGCGCAATTTCCTGATCCCGCACGGCAAGGCGAAGCGGGCGACGCCCGAGAACGTCAAGGAAATCGAGGCCAAGCGCGCGGAGCTCGAGAGCGCCGCCGCCGGGAAGCTCGCGGCCGCGCAGGCGTCGGCGACGCGGCTCGAAGGCCTCGCCGTCAAGGTCACGCAGAAGGCCGGCGTGGACGGCCGACTGTTCGGCTCGGTCACCAACGTCGACATCGTCGAGGCGCTGAAGGCGCACGGCATCACGGTCGAGAAGGCCGCGATCCGGATGCCGGCGGGCCCGCTGAAGCACGTTGGCGACCATGCGATCACCGTCCAGCTGCACACCGACGTGCTCGCGCACATCACGGTGGGCGTGGTGGGCGAGGTGGCGCAGGCCTGACCGGTCGCACCGGGACCCCGGTCCCGGAGGCGCACAGAAGTGGCTGCCGGAAGTGGCAACCCGAGGGGCCCCGGAAACGGGGCCCTTTTCTTTGAGGCGAGGGAGCGCGTAGATTCGCGATGCCCGCGGACCTCGCGGCGGCGCCCACCCCGATGATCTCGTTCGTCATCTGCAGCATCGACGCGGCGAAGTTCGCCGCGGTGAGCTCGAGCCTCGCGGAAGCGGTCGGCGGCGAGCCGCACGAGATCGTCGGCGTCCACGACGCCCGCTCCCTGTGCGAGGGCTGGGCGCGCGGCCTGATGCGCTCGCGCGGCGATCCCGTCGTCTTCTGCCACGACGACATCGAGGTCTGCGTGCGCGGGCTGGCATCGCGGCTCGCGCGACACCTTCGCGACCACGACGTGGTCGGCGTCGCGGGCACCGACACCTGCGTCGGGATGGAGTGGTCGGAAGCGGGCATCGAGCACGCGTACGGCGCGATCGTGCACGATCGCGGAGCCGCGAGCGAGTTGTGCTTCTACGGTGCGGGCGCGGGGACCGACACCCGTGTGGACACTGGTGTGGACACCGGTGTGGACACTGATGTGGTCGGCGGCATCCAGGCGATGGACGGCGTGTTCCTCGCGGCGCGGCGGCCGGTCGCGCAGGCGATCGGGTTCGACGCGGACACGTTCGACGGCTGGCACGGGTACGACGCCGATTTCACGTTCCGCGCGCACCTCGCCGGCCACCGGCTGGCGGTCGCGCTCGACCTGCCGATCGCCCATCGCTCGATGGGACGCAGCGACGAGGCGC
>DATBSV010000469.1:0-11058 GCA_036559685.1 Casimicrobiaceae bacterium | reverse complement strand
GGCCTACCACCTCGAGGGACGCCTCCTCGAAGTCTGCAACTGCCGCGTGCTGTGCCCATGCTGGATCGGCGAGGACCCCGATTACGGCACCTGCAACACGATCATCGCCTGGCATTTCGACAAGGGTCAGGTGGACGGCGTTGACGTGTCGGGACGCACGATCGCGGTGATCGCCCACGTACCCGGCAACATCCTGAAGGGCAACTGGCGGGCGGCCGTCTACCTCGACGAGCGCGTCTCGCACGACCAGGAGCAGGCGCTGCTCGCGGTCTACACCGGCAAGAAGGGCGGGCCGGTCGCCGAGCTCGCGAAGCTCATCGGCGAGGTGGTGTCGGTCGAGAAGGTGCCGCTCAGCTTCGAAGTGCACGGCGGCCGCGGAACGATCAAGATCGGAACGTCCGGCTACGCGGAGCTCGAGCCGTACACGAACGCGACCGGCGCGACGACGACGCTCCAGGACACGGTGTTCTCGACCGTCCCGGGCGCGCCGGTGTTCGTCGGCAAGTCGCCGCACTACAAGGCGAAGGTCCCGAAGCTCGGGATCGACCTCGACCTCAAGGGCCACAACGCGCTGCAGAGCACGTTCGTCTTCCAGAGCTAGCTGGCACACGGCCCGCAGCGATGAGGACGGCGCGCCCGACGGGCCGCCCCGAGGGCGCGCGCCCCCTGGGGGGAGGCGAGCGAAGCTCGCTTCGGGGGGATCACCATGTGACCGTCTGGCTCCTGGCCGGGGTCGTCCTGCCGGCCTGGGCGCTGCTCGCGCTCTGGAGCGCGACCCCGTGGCGCGGCTACGTCGCGCACGGCGGCTGGGGCGACGCGATCGCGCTTTCTCCGCTGTGCCGCGCGATCCCGGGCGGCGACGTCGTCGTGCCGGCGCTCGCCACCGCGCTTGCGTGGCTCCTGATGATCGCGGCGATGATGGTGCCGACCGTCCTGCCGCTGGTCAACGCGTTCCGCCGCGCCGTTACCGGCCGTCCCGACGCCGGGACCCTCGTCGGTCTGGTGCTCGCCGGCTACGCGCTCGCATGGCTGGGGTTCGGCATCGTCGCGCACGCGCTCGACGCGCTCGTCCGCTCGGCGGCGGCCGAGTCGCCGTGGCTCGCCGGCCACGCGTGGCTGGTCGGCGCGAGCGTCCTCGCGCTCGCCGGCGCGTTCCAGTTCTCCGCGCTCAAGTACCGCTGCCTCGAGCGCTGCCGCTCGACCTTCGGCTTCGTCAACGCGCACTGGCACGGCCGGCATCCGCGGCTCGAGGCGCTCCGGCTCGGCATCGACCACGGCGCGTTCTGCGTCGGCTGCTGCTGGGCGCTGATGCTCGTCATGTTCGTCGTGGGCATGGGGAACGCCGGCTGGATGCTCGCGCTGGCCGCGCTGATGGCCGTCGAGAAGAACCTCCCCGGCGGGCATCGCGTCCGCACGCCGGTGGGGATCGGCCTGATCGCCTGGGCCGCCGCGATCGTCGCGGCGCACGCCTGAAGCCGTCCCCGAGGGGCGCGGCGCGGACGGTGCGAACGGGGCACCGATCGGCGGAAACGCGGTCCAACCCGTCGCGCCCGGCACCGAAACCGGTGACAATCCGGGCCACCGTATCCAAGGGCGCCCGGCGCGCCCACCGCTTTAAGGAACCTCGATGAAATTCCGCTTTCCCGTCGTCATCATCGACGAAGACTATCGCTCGGAGAACGCTAGCGGCCTCGGCATCCGCGCGCTCGCCAGGGCGATCGAGGCCGAGGGTGTCGAGGTGCTCGGCGTCACGAGCTACGGCGACCTGTCGCAGTTCGCGCAGCAGCAGTCGCGCGCCTCGGCGTTCATCCTGTCGATCGACGACGAGGAGTTCACGCCCGGCCCCGAGCTCGACCCCGCCGTGCTCAACCTGCGCAACTTCATCCGCGAGATCCGCTTCAAGAACGCGGACATTCCGATCTACCTCTACGGCGAGACTCGCACGTCGTCGCACCTGCCGAACGACATCCTGCGCGAGCTGCACGGCTTCATCCACATGTTCGAGGACACGCCGGAGTTCGTTGCGCGCCACATCATCCGCGAGGCGAGGACCTACCTCGAGGGCCTCTCGCCGCCGTTCTTCCGCGCCCTGGTCCATTACGCGAGCGACGGATCGTACTCGTGGCACTGCCCTGGGCACTCGGGCGGCGTCGCGTTCCTGAAGAGCCCGGTCGGCCAGATGTTCCACCAGTTCTTCGGCGAGAACCTGCTGCGCGCCGACGTCTGCAACGCGGTCGACGAGCTCGGCCAGCTGCTCGACCATTCGGGCCCGGTCGCCGCATCGGAACGCAACGCCGCGCGCATCTTCAACGCCGACGAGCTCTTCTTCGTGACCAACGGCACGTCGACGTCGAACAAGATGGTGTGGCACGCGACCGTCGCGCCCGGCGACGTCGTCGTCGTCGACCGCAACTGCCACGTGTCGATCTTGCACGCGATCACGATGACCGGCGCGATCCCGGTGTTCCTGACGCCGACGCGCAACAACCTCGGCATCATCGGTCCGATCCCGCGCGACGAGTTCCGCTGGGAGAACATCGAGCGGAAGATCCGCGCGCATCCGTTCGCGCGCGACGTCAAGACCAAACCGCGCATCCTGACGATCACGCAGAGCACCTACGACGGCGTCATCTACAACGTCGACACGATCAAGGAGCTCACCGGCACGAGCATCGACACGCTGCACTTCGACGAGGCGTGGTTGCCCCACGCGGCGTTCCACGAGTTCTACCGCGGCATGCACGCGATCGGCAAGGACCGGCCGCGCTCGAAGGACGCGCTCGTGTTCTCGACGCAGTCGACGCACAAGCTGCTCGCCGGCCTGTCGCAGGCGTCGCAGATCCTGGTGCAGCACTCGGAGACGCGCCAGCTCGACCGCTTCCGCTTCAACGAGGCCTACCTGATGCACACGTCGACGTCGCCGCAGTACGCGATCATCGCGTCGTGCGACGTGGCGGCCGCGATGATGGAGCCGCCGGGCGGCAACGCGCTGGTCGAGGAGTCGATCCGCGAGGCGCTCGACTTCCGCCGCGCGATGCGCAAGGTCGACGCGGAGTTCGGCGACTCGTGGTGGTTCAAGGTGTGGGGTCCCGACAAGCTCGCCGACGAGGGTGTCGGCAGCCGCGAGGACTGGATGCTGCGCGCCGACGAGCGCTGGCACGGCTTCGGCGAGCTCGCCGACGGCTTCAACATGCTCGACCCGATCAAGGCGACGGTGCTGACGCCAGGGCTCAACGTCGACGGCGATTTCGCCGATCCGGGCATCCCGGCGGTGATCGTCACGAAGTACCTCGCCGAGCACGGCATCATCGTCGAGAAGACCGGGCTGTACTCGTTCTTCATCATGTTCACGATCGGCATCACCAAGGGCCGCTGGAATTCGCTGGTGACCGAGCTGCAGCAGTTCAAGGACGACTACGACCGCAACCTCCCGCTGTGGCGCGTGCTGCCGGAGTTCGTCGCCGCGCACCCGCGGTACGAGAAGACCGGGCTGCGCGAGCTGTGCGACGCGATCCACGGCATCTACCGCGCCAACGACATCGGCCGGATCACGACCGAGATGTACGTGTCGAACCTCGAGCCGGCGATGAAGCCGTCCGACGCGTTCGCGCGCATGGCGCATCGCGAGATCGAGCGCGTCGAGATCGACGAGCTCGAGGGGCGCGTCACCAGCGCGCTCGTCACGCCGTATCCGCCCGGCATCCCGCTGCTGATCCCGGGCGAGCGGTTCAACAAGCAGATCGTCAAGTACCTGCAGTTCGCGCGCGACTTCAACGAGCGCTTCCCCGGCTTCGACACCGACATCCACGGCCTCGTCGAGGAAGAGATCGGCGGGCGCAAGCGCTACTTCGTCGACTGCGTCGCCGGCGCGAAGGTGATCGCCGCCATGCCGCGCGAGCGCGTGCGCAGCGTGCGCAAGTCCTGACGGCGCCCGACGGGTGGAGGGGAGCCGTCCGCTTCGCTGGGTCGCGATCGCGGCGGCTGCCGCGGTGGCGCTCGTCGTCGCCGCCGCCATCGTTGCGTACGCGACGATCGATACGCAGGCCATCGCACGCTACGCCGCCGCGGAGGTGACGCGGCTCACCGGGCGCACGATCACCGCGCGCGGCCCGGTCACGATCACGCTGTGGCCGCGACTCGCCGTCGTCGCGAACGACGTCTCGATCAGCAACCCGCCGGGCGCGTCGCGCCCCGAGCTCGCGCGCGCGACGCGGGTAAAGGGCGCGATCGCGACCTGGCCGCTATTGCGCCACCGGCAGGTCGTCGCCGAGGGCCTCGAGCTCGAGGGCCTCGACCTCGTGCTCGAGACCTTGCCGGACGGACGCGGCAACTGGCAGATCGGACCTGCCGAGACTGCGGCGACACCGCAGCCCCCCGCGTCCGGGAGCGAGAGCGCCGGCGCGCCCTTCCGGATCACGGGAACCTTCGTGCTCGTGAACGCGAAGGTCGCGTGGCGTCCCCCCGGCGGCACGCCGGTGGACATTGCGGTCCCGCGGCTCGAGCTCGCGCCGCAGGACGGCGGCCGCTACGCCTGGCGCGGCACGTTCGACGTCGACGGCATGCATTGGACGCTCGACGCGTCGAGCGGCGAGCTCATGCAGTCCTGGCGCGACCGCGTGCCGCTCGACGTCGACGCGAAACTTGCCGGCGGCGGCGTCACCCTCACCGCGAAGGGACGCGTCGAGCGACGCGACAGCGGGCCCGCCGCGGTGCTCGACACGTCGTTCGCGTGGGAGGCGGGAAGCGCGCAGATGGCGCGCTGGTCGTCCGACCTCGCGCGCGAGGCGGGCCGCGTGTCGGCGCGTGTCGACGGGCGCGACAGGCGCTATGCGCTCAGCGCGATCGCCGGCGCGTTCGGCGCGACCAAGTTCGACGGCACCGCGACCATCGATCGAAGCGGCGCGCGTCCGCGCATCGGCGGCCGGCTGCACGCCGATGCCGTCGACCTCGCGCGCGAGCGCCCGGCGCCGGTTGTCGCGCCCGCGCCCGCGAGCGCGGCAGCGCCACCGGCTTCGCCGCTCGCGCGCTTCACGTCGTTCGACGCCGATGTCGACTTCGTCATCGACCGCGTGCGGCTGCCGCACGCCATCGACGCGACCAACACGCGTGGTCGCGTCGTCGTGGCCAACGGCAAGCTCGCGCTCGATCCCCTGGACGCGGACATCGCGGGCGGGCGCCTTGACGTGCACTTCTCGGCCGACGCCGCGACGTCGCAGATGCACCTCGTCGCGGACGGGCGCGGCATCGAGCTCGCGCGGCTGCTCGGCGCGGCCGGCGGGACGCGCAACGCGACCGGTGGCGTCACGACGCTCGCGGTCGACCTGAAGGGCCCGGTGCCTTCACTGGACCGCGCGCTCGCGAAGGTGTCGGGGACGATCCGCTTCGACATCGGCCCGCTTCGCCTGCAAGGCGCCGCGCTCGACGCCGGCGGCGAGGTCGTCACGCGCGTGTTCGACACGCTGAACCCATTCCGGCGCGTCGACAACGCGACCGACATCCAGTGCATCGTCGCGCGGCTCGCCGTCGCCGACGGTGTCGCGCACGCCGAGCGGACGCTCGCGGCCGAGACGTCGCGCCTCACGGTCTCGGCGTCGGGGACGATCGACCTCGCCAACCGGACGCTCGACCTCCTGGTCAAGCCGCGCGCGCGCAGGCTCGCGGCACTGCCGTCGGTCGAGCTCGCCGATCTCGTGCGCGTGACCGGGCCGATCGCCCAGCCGTCGGTGAAGCTCGACTCGGTCGGCGCCGCGAAGACCGCGATCACGATCGGCGGCGCGATCGCGACCGGGGGCTGGTCGCTGCTCGCGACGCCGCTGTTGAACGCCGGCGACGATCCCAATCCGTGCGCGACGGCGCGTGCCGGCGGAAAGATTCAGGGAGGCGCGGCCGCGGCGCCGAGCGCATCGGGCGGCGCGCCGGCGGACCCGTTCGGCGCGCTGCGCGGCCTCTTCAAGCGCTGACGCGTCGCGAGAGCGACGCGCACTCGGTGAACACGCGCGCCGTGCACCCCGCGCACACGGCCGGGTCGATGCGCGCGTAGATCGCCTCGATCGCCTGGTCCTTGGTGTCGAAGACGCGCTCGCGCCCGAACGCGTCGAGAAAGCCGCCGCGCTCGAGCGCTTCGCGCACCTCGGGTTTCAGGTTCGCGGCATAGAGCGTGACGCCGGCTTCCCGCGACGCCGCCGCCTCGCGCACGAGCAGCTCGCAGCCGGCGACATCGATGAAGTTGACGCCGCTGCCAACGAGCAGCATGTGCCGGACCCCGGGGCGCGCTAGGCGCGCCGCTTCGATCTGGTCGCGCACGTGCTCGACGGCGCCGAAGTACAGCGAACCGTCGATGCGCAGCACCTCGAGCGCCGGGCAGCGCGGCGCGCCCTCGGCGACCGGCACGAACCGCCGCAGCGGCGACGACGGATCCGGCAGCACCGGCGTCAGGCGCGGGTGGGTCGTGCGGTGCAGGTACACGAGCAGCGACGCGACGACGCCGAACAGGATCGCGAACTCGAGCGGCGTCGCGAGCGTCGCGAGGAACGTGACCGCGAGCACGAGCGCCTCGGTGCGGCTGGTCCGCACGATGCGGCGCATCTCGCCCACGTCGACGAGGCCGATCGCGACGACGAACAGCAGAGCCGCCATCACGGCGAGCGGTAAATAGCGGCCGAGCGGCGCGATCACGATCACGATCAGCGCGAGCAGCACGGCGGACACGATCGCCGCGAGCGGCGAGCGCGCGCCGGCCTCGAGATTGACGCCGCTGCGGTTGAAGCTGCCCGACGACGGGTAGGCCGAGAAGAATGCGCCCGCGAGGTTCGACAGGCCCTGGCCGACGAACTCCTGGCTGCCGTCGATGCGCTGGCCGGTGCGCAGCGCCAGCGCGCGCGCGATCGACACGGCCTCGGTCAGCCCGAGCACGGTCAGCGCGAGCGCGGCCGGCGCGAGGCGCGCCCACGTGTCGGGATCGAACGATGGGAGCGACAGCGGCGGCAGCCCCGCGGCGAGCGCGCCGACGGTCGGTACGGTCGCGATGCCGGCCTGCGACAGTCCCCAGGCGAAGAGACTGCCGACGACCATCGCGACGATCATCGGCGGGATGCGCGGCCACAACCGGCGCGCGGCGAGCGCGACGACGAGCGTCACCGCGCCGGTCGCGGTGATCCACGGATCGATCGACGCCGCCAACGCCGCCAGCATGCGCAGGCTCGCGAAGAAGTGCGTGCCGGCCGGGATCGCGACGCCGAAGAAATGGTGGAGCTGGGCGGCAATGATCAGCAGGGCCGCGCCCGCGGTGAACCCGACGACCACGGTGTGCGAGATGAAGTCGACGAGGGTGCCGAGGCGCGCGAGCCCCATCGCGAGCTGGATCGCGCCGACCAGCATGCACAACGTCAGCACGAGCGTGATGTAGTCGGGACCGCCGGGGAGTGCGAGGGGCGAAACGGTCGCGAACACGACCAGCGACAGCGCGTTGGTCGGGCCGCTGATCAGGTGCCACGACGAGCCCCACAGCGCCGCGACGATCGTGGGGATCATCGCGCAGTACAGGCCGTACTGCGGCGGCAGGCCCGCCAGGGTGGCGTACGCGACCCCTTGCGGCAGCACGACCAGCGCGCCGACGAGCCCGGCCTGCGCATCGGCGGAAAGGGTCGTTCGGGTGATCCGGTCGCGCCACGCGACGAACGGGAACAGGCGGACGAGCGAGAGCGACACGGGTGCGGGCGAAAACGCGAAGCCCGCATGATGCGGGCAAGCCGCACCTTCGTGCAAACAGCAGCAGCGGCTAGGTGGCGAGGTGGGCGGGGGTCGACTCGCCGGCGGGCGAGCCTTCGCGCTTCGCCGGCTCCGCATGTGCGCCGTCGCGCTTCGCGTGCGCGAGGAGCGACGCGAGGACGCACGAGGCCATGCGGCTTTCCATCGACTCGTTGCGCACGGCGACCACGATGGGGACCAGCGCGCCGAGCACGAGTCCGGCGGCAAGCGCGCCGGTCATCGCGGTCAGTGTGCGCACGACCATGACCGCCGACTCCATCGTCGGCGCAAGGAGAATGTCGGCGCGGCCGGCGATTTCGGAGGTCACGCCCTGCTGCCGCGCGGCGTCGGGCGACAGCGCGACGTCGGGCGTCATCGGTCCGTCGACGCGCGCGCCGCGTACGATGCCGTCGCCGGCGATCGCCTTGAGCGACGCGGCGTCGACGGTCGACGCGAACGCGGCGGAGGGCGCGTCGACCGCCGCGAGCAGCGCGACGGCGGGCGCCGCGATCCCGAGCGCGATCGCCAGGTCGACCGCGTTGACGAGGATGTCGCGCTTCGCCGCGAGCGCGGGCGCGACGTTGAGGCGATCGTCGGTGACGAACAGCAGTTGCGCGCGGCCCGGCACGTCGAGCAGCGTGACGTGCGTGAGACGGCGCTCGTTCCGCAACCCGGTGTCGGGCGCCGCGACCGGCGCGAGCAGCGCGCCGTCGGAGAGCGCGCCCTTGACCAGCGCTTGCACGCGCCCGTCGCGGGCCATTCGCGTCGCGACCTCCGCCGAGGCGGCAGGATCGTCGGCGGTCGCGACGATCGGCAGGCGCGAGATGTCGAGCCCGGCCTTCGCCGCCGCGTCGCGGATGCGCGGTTCCGGCCCGACGAGCGTCGGCGCCAGGTAGCCCGCGAACGCGCCCGCGAGCGCGAGCTGCAGCGACTCGCCATCGCACGGATGGACGAACGCCGCCGGCAGCGGCGGCAGGAAACGAACGCGCTCGACGAGCTTTTGCAGGTGCGGGCGGACCGGCATGGTGTCCGCAGCCTCGCAATCCGCCCCGGCGATGTCAAGAAACGCCGACGGAAGGGCTTCGGCGACGGCTGTCCGGTGAATCCGCGGCGACGGGCGTGTTGTTGCAGCGCAACAGAAGGCCGCTCAGGCCGCCTTGCCCTTCCAGGGAACCACCAGTCGCTCGACGTAGCGCATCAGGAGGTCGAACAGGTACGCGACGACGCCGATGACGATGATGCCCATGATCACGACGTCGGTGCGCAGGAAGTTCGACGCGTTGAGCACCATCTGGCCGAGGCCCTCGGTCGCGGCGACCATCTCGGCGGCGACCAGCGTCGTCCAGCCGAACCCGATCGCGATGCGCATGCCGGTGAAGATCTCGGGCATCGCGCCGGGCACGATGACGTGCCAGATCACCTGCCACTTCGACGCGCCCATCGAGTACGCCGCGTTGATCTGCTCGATCATCACGCTGCGCACGCCCGCCCGCGCCGACATCGCGAGCGGCGCGAAGCATGCGAGGAAGATCAGCACGATCTTCGCGGTCTCGTCGATGCCGAACCAGATGACGATCAGCGGCAGGTACGCGAGCGGCGGCAGCGGCCGGTAGAACTCGATCGGCGGATCGAGCACCCCGCGTGCAATGCGCGACACCCCCATCGCGATGCCGGCGGGAATCGCGGTGACGACGGCAAGCAGGAACGCTGCGAACACGCGCCACAGGCTCGCCCAGAAGTGCTCGGGCAGCGGCTTGCCGCCCTGGATATCGCCGCGCCACGCGTCCGCGAAGCTCTTCAGGATCTTCTCGGGCATCGGCAGGAAGATGTCGCGGATCCAGCCGTAGTGCGTCGCGACCCACCACAGCACGAACAGCGCGACGACCGTGACGATCGAGATCACGGTGCTCGATCCCTGTCCCGGGAGGCTGTAGCCGCTGACCGTGCGCGCCGGCGGCGCGGCGGCCGGCCCCTTGTCGACGACAGGCTCGGGCGCGTTCATGCCGCTACGCCGCTTCCTGCGCGGGCGCGCTCGCGTGGATCAGGTGCAGCACGTCCTCGCGCAGCTCGATGAACTCGGGGTCGGATTTCACCTTGCGCGCGTCGCGGCACTCGATGAAGCGGCGGCCGAAGTCGAGCTTGTAGCGATGCGCGATGCGGCCCGGCGACGGCGACATCACGACGAGCTCGGTCGCGAGGAACAGCGCCTCCTCGACCGAGTGCGTGATGAAGAAGAACATCTTGCGCGTCTGCCACCACAAATGCAGGATCAGCTCCTGGATCTGCTCGCGCGTCAGCGCGTCGAGCGCGCCGAGCGGCTCGTCCATCAGCATCACCTCGGGGTCGCTCGCGAGCGCGCGAGCGAGTCCCACGCGCTGCTGCATGCCGCCCGACATCTGCCAGATCGGGTAGGTGGCGAACTTCTCGAGACCGACGAGCCTGAGCTTGTCGAGCGCGACGCGGCGCCGCTCGTCGCGCGGAACGCCGCGCATGCGCAGCCCGAATTCGACATTGTCGGCGACGTTCAGCCAGGGCATCAGCGCGTGCTTCTGGAACACGACGCCGCGCTCGGCGCCGGGACCGGCCACAAGCTTGCCGTCGAGCACGATCTCGCCCGACGAGTAGTCCATGAAGCCGGCGATGCAGGACAGAAGCGTCGTCTTGCCGCAGCCCGACGCGCCGAGCGCGACGACGAAGTCGCCGGGGTCGAGCGCGAGGTTGACGTCGGCGAGCGCGTGCGTCGACCGTCCGCCGCGGCCGGCGTAGTGGACGGAGAGATGCCGGACTTCGAGCTTGCTCAACCGGGAGACGCCGAACGCCGCGGTGAGCGCCGCGTCAGCGTGCGCTCTCCCGCGGCCTGTCGCCGCAACCTATTTGAGGGCTTCCTGAGCGTAGGAAGGATTCACGGCAACGGAGTAGTCCGGCAGCACCTTCTCGATCTGCTTCTGCGAGAGCTGGAATTCGGCCGTCGCGGCGAGCGCCTTGGCGGCGATGCTGTTCTTGCCGCCGCCGAGCCACTTCGAGGCCTGCTCCTGCGTCGACGGGAACGCGTAGAGCGCCATGCTCGCCGGCACGTCCTCGGGCTTCGCGCCCGACCACTTGGCGACCGCCTTCGCCTCGTTCGACGTCGCCGACCACTTCGCCGTGTTCTTGCGGTAGTTGTCGTCCGAAGCCGCCATCACCTTGACGAACTTGACCATGAAGTCCTTGTTCGCCTTCGCCCAGTCCTTGTTGACGACGTAGCCGTCGAACGTGGCCTTGCCGGTGTCGGCGGAGATCTTGCCCGACGTGAGGATGACCTTGCCGTCCTTC
>DATBSV010000468.1:0-4869 GCA_036559685.1 Casimicrobiaceae bacterium | reverse complement strand
TCGGCGAGGTCAGGACGCCGGCGGCGGCTCGCGCGGCGGGTCCGGCGGCAGCGGGATGAACTCGCGGTCGTCGTGCACCGGCAGCTTCATGCGGCCGGCGCGCCAGTCGGCCTTCGCCTGCTCGATGCGCTCGCGCGAGCTGCTGACGAAATTCCAGTCGATGTAGCGCTCGCCGATCGGCTCGCCGCCGAGCAGCATCACGACCGCATCGGTCTTCGCGGTGACCGTCACGGTGTCGCCGGGTGCGAAGACGATCATTTTCCCCATTCCGTAGTCGTGGCCGTCGATCTCGACGATCCCCGCGGCGACGAACGCTGCGCGCTCGGGATAGCGCGCCTCGAGGCCCGCGCGCGTGCCTGCAGCGAGCCGCCAGTGAACATAGAACAGCGGCGAATGCGTCTTCACCGCCGCCTTCGCGCCGAATGCCTCGCCCGCCACGAGTCGCGCCCACAAGCCGCCCGAGACGTAGGTCGGCAGATCGTCGCCGGCGTGATGCGCGAACGCGGGCGGGTCCTCCTCTTGCTCGCGCGGCAGCCCGACCCACGCCTGGATGCCGTGCATCGCGTCGCCTTCGCGGCGCGCCTTCTCGAAGCGCTCCGAGTGCGTGATGCCCGAGCCCGCCGTCATCCAGTTGACCTCGCCGGGGCGGATCGCCTGATGGAAGCCCAGGCTGTCGCGATGGACGATCTCGCCGTCGAACAGGTAGGTGACGGTCGAAAGCCCGATGTGCGGATGCGGGCGCACGTCGACCGTGCGCGGGATGTCGGGCGGAAAGTCGACCGGCCCGATGTGGTCGAAGAACACGAACGGCCCGACCATGCGGCGCTGGTGCCACGGCAGGATGCGGCCGACTTCGAAACCGCCGAGGTCGCGGCGCCGCGAGTCGATGACGAGTTCGATCATTCGAGCTCCAGCGCGTCGTTGATCGCAGCGATGCCGGCCTTCGCGCACGCGTCGTCGGCCTCGCCGCCGGGCGCGCCCGACACGCCGATGCCGCCGACCAGCGCGCCTTTCGCGCGGATCGGCATACCTCCGGCCGCCGCGACGATGCCCGGCAGCTCGCGGATGCCCGATTGCGGCCGGCCCGCCTGCGTCTCGCGCGCGAGCTCGGCGGTGTCGATGCGGAAGCTCACCGCCGTCGACGCCTTGCCGATCGCCGCGTTCACCGTGTGCGCGCCGGCGAGCGGATCGCGCAGCAACACGAGCGCGTAGCCGCTGCGGTCCACGACCGCGACCGCCACCGTGTACCCGGCCTTCTGGCATTGCGCGAACGCCGCCTGCGCCGCGGTCAGCGCAGCGCCGGTCTGCAGCGAGGTGAGCGGAATCGTGAGCTTCGGCGCCTGCGCCGATGTGACCGCCGACGCGGCCAACGCAACCAGCGCAGCGAGCGTGCGTATCGTCATGGCGCCATCCCCGCGTTGCCTTGCATGCCGACGACCGTCGGCGTCTCGAGCCGCGTCACGCGCACGGTCTTCGCGCGCCTGAGGTAGCGCTCGACCACGTCCCAGATCGGCTCGCCGCCCGCATTGCGAGCCTCTTCCGACACCGGCGCCCAGCCGGCGACCCGGTAGCTCTTGTCCGCCTCGAGCAGCTTGCCGTCAAGCGTCATGCGCGAGATGCGCGCACCGGCCTTCGCGCGCGGGTCGATCGTGTACGCGAGCCCGCCGACGCGCACCATGTCGCCGCCCTGCTGGTAGTACGGGTCCGGGTTGAACAGGTTGTCGGCGACGTCCTCGAGGATCGTCCTGATCGTCTCGCCGCTGAGCGACGACACCGTCGTGTACGGATAGGTGACGGCGGTCTGGTCCATCACGTGCTCGCGGCGGATCGTCTCGCCGGCGAGAAGCGTCGGTCCCCAGCGGAAGCCGGGCGAGAAGGCGATCGGCGCCTCCTTCTCGGCGCGCAGCGCGTCGAGGATCAGCTGGTCGAAGCTGCCGTTGAAGTTGCCGCGGCGATAGAGCAACGTCTCGGTTTTCGCGAGCGGCTCGTTCAGCTTCGCCTCGAACGGCGCCCGGTGCCTGGCGATCAGCGCGTCCATCTCGCGGTCGGCCGGCAGAAGCTCGCTGAAGACGGGCAGGAGCCGGTAGCGGAAATCGGCGACCTTCCCATCGCGCACGTCGAGGTCGAGCACCGCGAGGAACTTGCCGTTGCTGCCGGCGTTGGTGACGATCGTCTTGCCGGCGCGATTGGACACGAGCGTCGGCTGCGGCACGCCGTCGTGCGTGTGGCCGCCGAGGATCGCGTCGATGCCGGTCACGCGCGAGGCAAGCTTGAGGTCGACGTCCATGCCGTTGTGCGACAGCAGCACGACGGCCGCCACCCCCGACGCGCGGGCCTGGTCGACGACCTTTTGCAGCTCCTGTTCCTGGATGCCGAACGTCCACTCGGGAACGAAATAGCGCGGATTCGCGATCGGCGTGTACGGGAATGCCTGGCCGATGATCGCGATCAATACACCGTTGATGTCCGGCGTGACGTACGGCGCGAACACCGGGTCGCCGAAGTCGGTCGTCTTGACGTTCTGCGCGAGAAAGTCGACCTTGCCCGCGAAGTCCTCCTTGACGACCTGCTTGACGCGCTCGGCGCCGTAGGTGAATTCCCAGTGCCCGGTCATCACGTCGACGCCGAGCAGCTTCTGCGCGTCGATCATGTCCTGGCCCCGGGTCCACAGCGACGTCGCCGAGCCCTGCCAGCAATCGCCGCCGTCGAGCAGCAACGCGCGGGGCCGCGACGCGCGCAGTTGCTTGACCAGCGTTGCGAGGTGGGCGTACCCCCCGACCGTGCCGAAGGTCCGCGACGCGCGCTCGAAGTCCAGATAGGTGAACGCGTGCGCCTCGCGCGTGCCGGGCTTGATGCCGAAGTGCCTGAGCAGCGCCTCGCCGACGAGGTGCGGCGGCTTGCCCGACGCTTCGCCGATGCCGAGGTTGACCGAGGGCTCGCGGAAGCGGACCGGCCGCAGCTGCGCGTGCACGTCGGTGACGTGCAGCAGGCTCACGTTGCCGAACGGCTTCAGCGCGACGTCGTAGAACGCGCCGCGTTGCTCGAGCTGCGCGCGCGAATCGAGCGGAAGCCCCGCCGCTGCACCAGCGGCGAGCAGGTGCAGGAATTCCCGGCGATCCATCGACGACCTACTGATTGACCGGAGAGGCCGGATCCATCAGCAGCGCGACGACGTCGCGGACCTGCTCCTCGGTCAGGATGCCCGTGTGCCCGAAACGCGGCATGTTCGTGCACGCGCTGTAAGCCTCGGCGTTCCACACCTTGCCCCACGCGTACTTCTTCATGTCGTCGCCGTAACCGCGCAGCTTCGCGAAGTTGTACAGCGAAGGTCCGATCGTGCCGAAGCTGATCTCCTGCTTCGAGAGCTGGTGGCACGCGTAGCAGTTCGCGCCGGACGGCTGGGCGGGATCGTCGGAGAACTGGAAACCGGTGCCGCGCTGCGCGATCTGCTCGCCGCGCTTCCAGTCGCCGACGTACTGGCCGTTGGCCGGGTACTTGACCGCTGACAGGTTGGCCTGCTCGATCTTCGTGGCCACGTCCTTCGGCAGCTCCTTGCCGGCGTACTGGCTGCACAGCGCCTGCGTCTCGTCCTGCGTGAGACGGTCGACCTTCGCCTGGCCGCGGTCCTTGAACGACGCCTTCATCACCTCGACCGCCTTCGCGCGGAGCTCCGCGTCGGTCGGCCCCGGCGCCATCGAGGCGCACCCGACGCCGATTGCTGCGGCGGAGGCGAGCGCTATCCAATGCTTGGTCTGCATGCGCGTCTCCGTCTAGCGCTTGATCGCCGGCGCGTCGAACGCCGCGCCGTTCGCGTTGTACGCGAGGAACGTGGTCAGCGCGACCGATGCCGGCGACACGTAGTCGAGCTCGGGGAAGCGCTGCTGGCGGAAGCAGTCGTACAGCCGCCACTGGAACGAGCGCAGCTCGCCCTGCGACACGCGGTACGCGGGCCAGGTCGTGTAGCCCTTCTGCGCGCCGGCCTTCGACGTGAGGTTCGGGAGGTCCTGCAGCCGGATGCGCTTGCCGTCCTCGGCGTGGCAGGTCGCGCACGAGAAGTCGTGCGGGCCGCCGCGGAAGAAGAAGATCTTCTCGCCGAGGCCGTAGGCTTCCTTCATCTTCGGGTGGTCGAGGCTGACCGCCATCTTCACGCCGCGCGACTCGCCGGTGACGTAGGCAACCAGGGCCTCCATGTCGGCCTTGCGCTCCGGGCTGCCGAACGGATTGCGCTTCGCGTCGGCTTCGGACAAGCCCTGCAGCGCGACGCGGCACCACACCAGCCGCGACTCGAGGTCCATCACGCGATCGGCGTCGGCGAAATATCGCGGCATCTCGGCGTACGCGCCCTTGACCACGCCCGGGCCCTTGCCGAGGTCGCAACGCTCGAGCGAAGCGTTCTTCGGGCCTGCCGGCTTCTTCCACATCTCCTCGCCGCGCGCTTCCCACAGCTCCGCGGGATTGCCGTCCTGCAGCGCCTGGCGGTACTTCTCGATCTCGTCTGCCGCCGACTGCGCGAGCGCGAGTGGTACCGCGCACGCGATCCCGGCCGCGGCGAGCGCCGCGCGAATCGTTCCGACCATCGTTACTCCTCCAGGTAGGGCGCCCGCCGGGCCGCCCCAAGGGCGCCCGCCCCCTCGGGGGGAGGCGCGCGCAGCGCGCTTCGGGGGGATGTCATCCCGTCAAGCGATCGTCGCCTCGTCGGTGCGCTTGTCGCCCTTGTTGTCGGTCCAGGTGATCTGGACCTTCTCGCCCTTCGCGCCGCCCTTGAACTTGAACGCGAGGAACGGGTTCTTCGACACGGCCGGGCCCCATTGCGCGTTGAGCACGGTCTTGCCGTTCCACGTCGCCGTGACGTTCTGGATGAACCACGCC
>DATBSV010000467.1:0-10806 GCA_036559685.1 Casimicrobiaceae bacterium | reverse complement strand
CCGCGATCTACCGGACGCTGCTCGACGAGATCGCGCGGGACGGCTACCGCGTGCTCGAGCGGCGCGTCGCGCTGACGCCGATCCGCAAGCTCTGGCTCGCGTGGCGGGCCGCGCGCGCGGCATGACCGAGCGCATGCGCATTCCACCGGCCGTCGTCATCGGCGGCGGCTGGGCCGGCCTCGCCGCGGCGTTCGGTCTCGCGAGCCGCGGGATTCCGGTCGTGCTGCATGAGGCGGCGCCGCAGTTGGGCGGCCGCGCGCGCCGCGTCGAGCGCGCGGGGCTGCCGATCGACAACGGCCAGCACATGCTGGTCGGGGCCTACGAGGCGACGCGCACCCTGCTGTGGGCCGTGCACGGCAAGCGCGTCGACGCGGGCCTGCGCCGCCAGCGGCTCGCGATCCGCGCATTCGCGCCCGGTGCGAGCGCGGTCGAGATGCAGGCTCCCGCGCTGCGGCCGCCGTGGAACCTCGCCGGGGCAATTGCGCTCGCAAAGGGCCCGCCCGTGGTCGAGCGCATCGCGGCCCTGCGCTGGCTCCGGCGCTTGCGCAAGGAAGGCTTCGCTCGTCCCGATGGCGAGACCGTCGATGCGATGCTCGCGTCGCTGCCCGAGCGCATCGCGCGCGGCGTTTTCGCGCCGCTCGCGCTCGCCGCGCTCAATACGCCGACCGACCACGGCTCCGCGCAGGTGTTCGCCCACCTTCTCGACCTCATCTCGCGCCGCGCCGGCGACGCCGACTTCCTCGTTCCGGGGTTCGACTTGTCCGAGCTCATGCCCGACCCGTGCGCGCGCCGCATCGAGGCGCGCCATGGCGAGGTCCGGCTGCGCTCGACCGCGCAGGTCGCCGCGCTGCGCGACGACGGCGTCGACGTGCTGGCGGGCGGCGGCATCGTCAACGCGTCGGCGGTGATCGTCGCGGTCGGGCCGCACCAGCTCGCCCACGCGTTCGGTGCCGAGGCCGCCGCGCTTGCGGGCGTTGCTGACGCAATCGCGGCGACGAACGCAATGCGGTTCGAGCCGACCGCGACGATCTATCTCGGGTTCCGCGAGCGCGTCCGGCTCGCCGATCGCATCCAGCGGCTCGACGACGCTCCCGGCCAGTGGGTATTCGACCGTAACGACGTGCTCGCGCGTGCGCGCGACGCCGCGGCGTCGCACATGCTCGGCGGCCTGCTCGCCGTCGTCATCTCGGCGTCCGGCGTGCACGACGATCTCGATGCGAAGGCGCTCGCCGGCCGCGTGCACGCGCAGCTCAAGCGCCTGCGGCCGTCCATGCCGATGCCGGTGTGGTCGCAGGTGATCATCGAGCGTCGCTCGACGTTCGCGTGCGTCCCCGGGCTGCGCCGCCCGTCCGGCGCGCTCGCGCCGCGCCTCCACCTCGCCGGCGACTACCTCGACTCGTCGCTGCCCGCGACGCTCGAGGCGTCCGTCGCGAGCGGCGAGGCTGCCGCGCGCGCTGTCGCGCGTGAGCTCGGATCACAGAAGTGATCCCCCCGAAGCGCGCTGTACGCGCCTCCCCCCTAGGGGGCCTGAACCCTAGGGGCGGCCCGGCGGGTTCAGCGCGCCGTTGAGCCGAGCGCCTTCGCGCGCTCGCGAAGCTGGAACTTCTGGATCTTGCCGGTCGACGTCTTCGGCAGCGGGCCGAACACGACGGTCTTCGGCGCCTTGAAGTGCGCGAGGCGCTCGCGGCACCATGCGACGATCTCGGCTTCGCTCGCCTCGCCCGCGCCCGGCTTCAAAGTGACGAACGCGCACGGGGTCTCGCCCCACTTGTCGTCGGGACGCGCGACGACGGCCGCCTCCATCACCTGCGGATGCCGGTAAAGGCACTCCTCGATCTCGAGCGAGCTCACGTTCTCGCCGCCGCTGATGATGATGTCCTTGCTGCGATCGCGAACCTCCGCGTACCCGTCCGGGTGCCAGACCGCGAGGTCGCCGGTGGCGAACCAGCCGTGCGCGAACGCCTTTTCGGTCGCACGCGCGTTGCCGAGGTAGCCCTTCATGATCGTGTTGCCGCGGAGCTCGAGCTCGCCCATCGTCGCGCCGTCGCGCGGCACGGGCACGCCGGTCGCCGGGTCGACGACGCGGATCGCAGCGAGCGTCGGCATCGCCACGCCCTGGCGCGCCATGCGCCTGGCACGATCCGTCAGATCGAGCCCGGTCCAGTCGTCCTGCGGCACGCACAGCATCGCGGGACCGTACGACTCGGTGAGGCCGTACAGGTGCGTGACGCGGAAGCCCATCGCCTCCATCGCCTCGATGACCGCCGACGGCGGCGCCGCGCCTCCGGTCGCGACGTCGACGACATGGTCGAAGCGGAGCTTCGCCTCCGCGGGCGCGTGGATCAGCATAGACAGCACGATCGGCGCGCCGCACAGGTGCGTGACGCCGTGGTCGCGGATCGCGCGGAACACGGCCGACGGCTCGACGCGGCGCAGGCACACGTGCGTCGCGCCCGCCGCGGTGACGGCCCACGGGTAGGTCCAGCCGTTGCAGTGGAACATCGGCAGCGTCCACAGGTAGACGCTTTCCGCGGTCAACTTGAACGCGAGCGCGTTGCCCAGGGCGTTCAGGTAGGCGCCGCGGTGGTGGTAGACGACCCCCTTGGGATCGCCGGTCGTGCCCGACGTGTAGAGCAGCGACAGCGAGTCCCATTCGTCGAGCGGGCCGGGCAGCGCGAACGCCGGGTCGCCTTCGGCGAGCAGCGCTTCGTAAGCCACGGTACCGAGCCGTTCGCCGCCGGGACCTTCGGGATCGTCGATGTCGACGACGAGGATGTCGCGACCGAGATCGACGAGCGCCGGCTTCATCGCGGGCGCGTACTCGGGATCGGTGACGACGACCTTGGCTCCGCCGTGCGCGAGGCAGAACGCGAGCGCCGGCGCGTCGAGCCGGACGTTCAGCGCGTTGAGGATCGCGCCGAGTGCGGGCACCGCAAAGTGCAGCTCGAGCATCGCCGGCACGTTCGGCGCCATGACCGCAACCGTGTCGCCACGCCGTACGCCTCGTGCAGCGAGCGCGCTCGCGAGCCGTCGCACGCGTTCGCCGAGCTGACGGTAGGTGTAGGAAAGCCGGCCGTGGCGCACCGCGACGCGCTCGGGCCAGACCTCGGCGCTGCGCTCGAGGAACGCGACCGGCGACAGCGGAACGTAGTTGGCGCTCTGCCGCTCCATGCGCTAGGTGCGCGCGGTCGTCCGCTGGCGAAGCAGCCGCTGCTGCTCGCGGTCCCACTCGCGCTCGCGGAGGGTGTCGCGCTTGTCGTGCTGCTTCTTGCCCTTCGCGAGCCCGACCTCGAGCTTGATGCGCCCGCCCTTGTAGTGCAGGTTGATCGGGATCAGCGTGTAGCCGGCGCGCTCGACCTGGCCGATGTAGCGGCTGATCTCGTCGCGGTGCATCAGCAGCCGGCGCGTGCGCGTCGGGTCCGCGGTGATGTGCGTGGACGCCTGAGCGAGCGGCGAGATGTGCGCGCCGACGAGCACGATCGCGCCATCCTTGACGACGACGTACGCTTCCTTCAGGTTCGCGCGACCGGCCCGGATCGACTTGACTTCCCAGCCCTCGAGCGCGATGCCGGCCTCGATGCGTTCCTCGATAAAATAGTCGTGGAACGCCTTCCGGTTCTCGACGATGCTCATGGCCACGATTGTAGCCGCCTCCCCTGCCCGATGAAGCGCATCAAGCGCTCGGTCCTCGTCCCGCATCCTGCGAGCCTGATGTACGACCTGGTCTGGGACGTCGACCGCTACTGCACGTTCCTGCCGTGGTGCGGCGGCTCGAAGATCCTCAAGGCCACCAAGGACACGCTGGTCGCGCGCATCGACATCGACTTCCATGGCGTCAAGGCGCACTTCACGACCCGGAACGAGGGCGTGCCGGACACGTCGATCGTCGTCACGCTGGTCGACGGGCCCTTCCGGCAGCTGCACGGCGAATGGCGCTTCAAGGCGCTGAAGAAGGACGCGTGCAAGGTCGAGTTCGAGCTCGCCTACGAGTTCGCGAACGCCGTGCTCGAGGCCGCGGTCGGCCCGGTGTTCGACAAGATCGCTTCTACGTTCGTCGAGGCGTTCGTCAAGCGCGCCGACGCGCAAAGCGGCAACGCGTGACGCTGCGCGTCGCCGTCGCGTGGTCGTCGCCCGCCGCGCAGGACGTCGTCGAGATCGCATTGCCGGACGGCGCGACCGTCGCCGATGCGGTGGCCGCATGCGATGCGCTGGCGCGCGCCGGCGTCGATACGGCGAGCGCCGGCTATGCGATCTACGGGCAGACCGTGCGGCCGACGACTCCGCTGTCGGACGGTGACCGCGTCGAGATCACGCGCCCGCTCGTGGCCGACCCCAAGGTCGTGCGCCGCGACCGGGCCAAGGCGCGACCGTTGCCGGCCGTCAAGCCTCGAAGGCGCCCAGGACGCTGACGGCGAACGTCCGACTGGACGCCGACGTCGCATTTCGACGACAATCGCGCCCGTGCCCCGCGTCCCGACCTGCCGGGCGGCCCTGTCGGCCGCCGCGCTGACCCTTTGCGTGTCGCTCGCCGCCTTCCCGGCGGCGGCCGAGACCGCACGCGCGAAATCGCTCGTCGAGTCCACGCGCTCGACGGTGGAGACCGTCTGGCACGGCGCGCAGGACCTCGCGATCTACGCGCTCGGCATGATCGGCGTCGACTACCGCTACGGCGGCGATACGCCCGAGGAAGGGCTCGATTGCAGCGGCCTCGTGCGGCACGTGTTCCAGGAAGTCACCGGCGTCACGCTGCCGCGCACGTCGAAGGAGCTCGCGCGCGTCGGCAAGGCCGTGCAGCGCGCGGACCTCAAGCCCGGCGACCTCGTGTTCTTCAATACGCGCCGGTTCGCGTTCTCCCACGTCGGGATCTATCTCGGCGACGACCGCTTCATCCACGCGCCGCGGACCGGCAGCGAGGTCGAGATCGCCCAGCTCGACAACGGGTACTGGCGCAAGCACTTCGACGGAGCCCGCCGCCTGGTCGGCGTGCTGCCCGGCATGATCCCCAGCGCCGAAGCGTCGACGATCGCCGACGCCCCGAAGTAGCCAGTCAGTCGCGCGCTCCGGCGTTCCTGAGCCGGTCCACCATCACCGTGTCGTCGTTGCGCTTGGCCCAGTCGAGGGCGGAGGCGCCGATTTCATTGCGGTGGTTGACGTTCGCACCGCGCGCGATCAACAGAAGCGCCGTCGAGTACTTGTTCTCGCGCACCGCCATCATCAGCGCGGTCGTGCCGTTGGGCGACTGCGCGTTGATGTCGGCGCCTTCGCCGAGCAGCCAGCGGACGAGATCGTCATGGCCGCCGGTCGCGGCGTAGATCAGCGGCGTCCAGCCCTTGCCGTCGACCTCGGCGCTCTTCGCGCGCAGCGCCTTCATGATCCCGGCGTTCCCCTTGAGCGCCGCCACCATCATCGGCGTGTCGCCATAGCGGTTGCGCCGGTTCGGATCGGCTTTCGCGGCGAGCAGCACGTCGACCGACGCCGCGCTGCCATTGCGCACGGCGACGACGAGCGCCGGGTCGCCGTTGACGTCGACGCTATTGGGGTCGAGGCCGCGCGCAAGCATCGCGCGCACGTCGCCTGCGCGGTCGTTGGCGACGGCGATGAAGAAGTCGTCGAGCAGGTTCTGCGCGAAGAGCGCGGGCGCGAACGCCGCCGACATCATGAACAGCAAGAAGCTACGCCGCATGGGGAGCGATCCTGAAAAGGCGGAAGAAATTGGCGGACGTCGCGCGCGCGACGTCGGCGACGCCGATGCCGCGCAGCTTCGCGATCGCTTCGGCGACGTGAACGACGTACGCAGGCTCGTTGGTCTTGCCGCGGAACGGGACCGGCGCGAGAAACGGGCTGTCGGTCTCGATCAGCATACGCTCGAGCGGCACGCGCTTCGCGACGTCGTGCAGCGCGGTCGCGTTCTTGAACGACACGATGCCCGAGAACGAGATGTGGAAGCCCAGGTCCATCGCGGCGGACGCGACGTCCCAGGTCTCGGTGAAGCAGTGCATCACGCCGCCCGCCTCGCCCGCGCGCTCGTCCTTCATGATCGCGAGCGTGTCGTCGGCCGCCGAGCGCGTGTGGATCACGAGCGGCTTGCCGCACTCGCGCGCGGCGCGGATGTGGGTGCGGAAGCGCTCGCGCTGCCAGTCGAGGTCCCCGGTCAGCCGGTAGTAGTCGAGGCCGGTTTCGCCGATGCCGACGACCTTGGGTCTTGCGGCGAGCCCCACCAGTGTGGCGACGTCGGGCTCGGTCGAGTCGGCGTAGTCGGGATGCGTGCCCGCGGTCGCGTAGAGGTTGGCATGCGCGGTCGCAAGACCATGGACGCGCGGGAAGTCGGGCAGCTCGACCGAGATCACGAGCGCGTGCGTGACCAACGCCTTGCGCATCGCCTCGAGCTTGGCCGGGAGATCCGCCGCGAGCTCGGGGAAATCGAGGTGGCAGTGCGAGTCGACGAACAGAAGCGCTACAGCGTGTGCGTGGGACGCGACGACGCGAGCGTCTCGCCCAGGATCTTCTCGATCGCGGCGCGCGCTGCCGCGCCGGTCTCGTCCTGCGTGAACTGGACGCCGATGCCCTGCGTGCGGCTGCCCTGCACACCCTCGGGCGTGATCCAAACGACCTTGCCCTGCACCGCGATGCGGTTGGGATCGTCCATCAGCGACAGCAGCATGAAGACTTCCTCGCCGAGCGCGTAGCTCCGCGAGGTCGGGATGAAGATGCCCCCGCCCTTCAGGAACGGCATGTACGCGGCGTAAAGCGCGGCTTTTTCGCGGATGTTGAGCGAGAGGACGCCGGGACGCGCGACGGCCGCGCTCGGTGCGGACTTGGGCTCGGCCATGTCAGGCGAACAGCGCCCGGTACTCGGTCAGCAGCGCCTCGGCGACCAGCCTCGGCTGCAGCGGATGAGCGATCCAGGCGCGTTGGAACAGCACCGATCGATGATAGCGGCAAAGGGCGATCCTCGCCACCCGCGGCGCCAGCGCCGCCAGCTGACCCTGCCAGGCCGGCAGCCGCTCGGCACGCCCACCGGCGGCGACGCGCGCGAGGTCGGCGGTCCACGCGACGAGCGCATCGAGGCCCGCGGCGAGGCGCGCCTTGCGCTCGTCCTTGCCGGCCGCGTCGATCCGCGCGCCGAGCGCGATCGGGACGAGCCGGTCGGGACGCGCGAGCGCCTCGAGCCATGCCTGGCGCTCGGCGCGATCATCCTCGCCGGCACGCGCGCGCGCCGCGAGCGGCGCGCCGCCCGCTTCCGCGAGCGCCGCGGCGGCATCGCCGACGCCTTGCGACGCGAGCCACGCGATCGCCTGCGCGTTGTCGGGACGCGGAGCAGGCACGCGCAAGCAACGGCTCACGACCGTCTTCAACAGCCGGCCGGGCTGGTCGGACGTCAGCACGAGCATCGCGCCGGGCGGCGGCTCCTCGAGCGTCTTCAGGAGCGCGTTGGATGCCTCGGCGTTCATGCGCTCGGCCGGCGTGACGACGGCGACGCGACGCCCGCCGCGATGCGCGCTCGTCTCCATCATGCGCGTCACTTCCCGCACGCGGTCGACGCGGATCTCGTTGACAGACTTCCACTCGTCGTCCTTGAACTCGTGGAGGTCGAGGACCTGGAGGTCCGGATGGGTTCGCGCAGCGACGTAGACGCACCCGGCGCAGGTGCCGCACGCAAGGCCGTCGGGACGCGGGGTCTCGCACAACAGCGCCTGCGCGTAGTTGAGCGCCAGGATCGACTTGCCCAGCCCCGCGGGACCGGTGATCAACAACGCGTGATGACGCCGCTCGCGGACGGCCAGTTGCGCGGCGAGCCAGTCGCGCTGCCACGGCAGCGGCGGCGACCAGGACGTGGGCGCCGTCGAGGAGACGTCGTCGTCGCTCACAGCGAGGCGACGATGCGCTCGAGGTCGCCGCGCACTTCGTCCTGCGGCCGCGACGAGTCGACGACGCGGAAGCGCGCGGGCTCCGCGCTCGCCCGCGCGAGATAGGCGGCGCGCACGCGCTCGGTGAAGCCGAGGTCCTCGCGCTCGAACTTGTCGAGCGTGCGCCCGTGGCTTTCGGCGCGCGCGAGCCGGCCGCGCGACACCGCCGGCGGAACGTCGAACAGGATCGTGCAGTCGGGACGGCAGTCGTCGTGCACCCCCTTCTCCAGCGCCGCGATCAGCGCGGCGTCGACGCCGTGGCCGCCGCCCTGGTAGGCCCAGGTCGCGTCGGTGTAGCGATCGCACAGCACCCATGCGCCGCGTGCAAGCGCCGGCCGGATGACGCACTCGAGGTGCTCGCGACGCGCCGCGAACATGAGCAGCGTCTCGGTGTCGTGGCTCATCGGCGCGTTGAGCAAGAGGTTGCGCAGCGTCTCGCCGAGCTTCGTACCGCCCGGCTCGCGCGTCGCGACGACGTCGTGACCGGACGCGCGAATGCGCTCGGCGATGAACGGAATATGCGTGCTCTTGCCGGCGCCGTCGACGCCCTCGAGCGTGATGAAGCGCGGCCGCGTCACTTCGTCCCTTTCTGGTACTTCGCAACCGCGCGGTTGTGGTCGTTGAGGTTTGCCGAGAACTCGCTGGTGCCGTCGCCGCGCGCGACGAAATACAGGTAAGGCGACGCGGGCGGATCGACGACAGCGTCGAGCGCCGCCTGCGACGGCAGCGCGATCGGCGTCGGCGGCAGCCCGTCGCGCGTGTACGTGTTGTACGGCGTGTCGGTCTCGAGGTCGCGCTTCCGAAGGTTGCCGTCGAACGCGTCGCCGAGGCCGTAGATGACGGTCGGGTCGGTCTGCAGGCGCATGCCGCGCTTCAGCCGGTTCAGGAACACCGACGCGATCATCGGGCGGTCGGCGGCCCGGCCGGTTTCCTTCTCGACGATCGACGCGAGGATCAACGCTTCGTAGGGCGTCGCGAGCGGCAGGTCGGGCGCGCGACGCTTCCAGGCGGCGTCGAGGCGCTCCTTGAGCTTTCCATGGGCGCGCGCGAGCAGCGCGCGGTCGGCGCTTCCGGCCGCGTAGAAATAGGTGTCGGGGAAGAACTGGCCTTCGAGCGACGGCGCATCGATGCCGAGCGCCGCGGCGATCTCCGCGGGTGCCTTCGCGGCGAGCGCGTGCCCCACCGTCGGCTCCTGCGCGATCCGGCGCAGCATCTCGGCGGCGGTCGTTCCTTCGACGAACGTGATCGAGGACTGCGTGACGTCGCCGGCGGTCAGGCGCGCGAGCAGGCGGTCGAGGTCGAGCGTCCCTTCGAACTCGTACTGGCCCGCCTTGATCTGGCGATCCACGCCCTTGAGCCGTCCAAGCGTCGTCAGGAGCAGCGGGTGGTCGATCACGCGGTCGTCGGCGAGCTTGCGCGCGACCGAGGCGAGCGTCGCGCCCGAGCGCACCTCGAGCGGGTACGGCGTGGTCGGGAATGCGATCGGCCGCCCCACCCACCACCAGAACGCCGCGACCGCCGCGCCGAGGACGACGGCGAGCGAGAACAGCGTGCGCGCGAAAAAGCGGAAAATCGAGAAGTCGGGCACGGGAATCGACACGGGGAGCTTGCCGCGAGCGGGCGCGCGAGGCCCGGCGATTATAATCGGCGCATGCGCCCGCTCGTGCGACCGGCCGGCTTCACGCTCATCGAGATCATGGTCGTCATCGTGATCCTCGGCGTGCTCGCGGCGCTGGTCGTCCCGCGCGTGCTCGACCGGCCGGACGAGGCGCGCCGCACGGCCGCCAAGGCCGACATCGCGGCGATCGTCGGCGCGCTCAAGCTGTACCGGCTCGACAACCAGCGCTACCCGACCGGCGAGCAAGGCCTCGCGGCGCTGGTCGCGAAGCCCGAGCTGCCGCCGGTGCCGGGCAACTGGAAGCCGGGCGGCTACCTCGAACGGCTGCCCAAGGATCCCTGGGGCCATCCGTACGTCTACCTGAATCCCGGCCTCAAGGGCGAGATCGACATCTACAGCACCGGTGCGGACGGCGCGCCCGGCGGCACCGGGCAGGACGCCGACATCGGGTCGTGGGACCCCTGACGCGCGCTCGACGCGGCGCCGTCGCCGGCTTCACGCTGGTCGAGATCCTCGTTGCCGTCGCGATCGTCGCGATCGTGTCGGCCGCGGCTTTCCTCGCGTGGCGCGGCGGCGACGCCGGCACGCTGCGGCGCGACGCCGAGCGCTTTGCCGGCGCGCTCGAATACGCCGCGCAGCGCGCGCAGTGGCGCCACGAGAACCTCGGCGTGTCCGTCGACGCGACGGGCTACCGCTTCTGGCAGCGCGACCTCGAGCGCGACGCCTGGGTGCCGCTCGCCGGCGACGACGTGCTGGTCGCGCGGGATTGGCCCGACGGAAGCACGCTCTTTGCAACGGCACGCGCGGGGCGCGCGCTTCCGCCCGCGACGCTCGTCGCGCTGCGCGCCGACGGTCGCAACGATCCGCTCACGATCGTGCTCGCGGCCGGCGATACGCAGTGGCGCGTCGACGTCGATCCGCTCAACCGCGTAACCGTCGCGGCGGTGCCGTGATTCGCCGGCGCGGGTTCACGCTTGTCGAGATGCTGGTCGCGCTCGCGATCGTCGCCGTCGCGCTGACCGCCGGCATGCGCGCGCTCGCGCAGTCGGCCGATGGCGCGGGAACGCTCAAGGCGCGCACGCTCGCGCTGTGGGTCGCGCAGAACCGGCTCGCGGCGGCGGAGCTCGCGCGCGAGCTCCCCCCGACCGGCAGTCGCGGCGGCGAGGCGACGCAAGCCGGTCTCGCGTTCGTGTGGCGCGAGAACGTCGGGGCGACGCCGAATCCCGCGTTCCGCCGCATCGACGTCGAGGTCGCCGAGGCCGCCGCACCCGATTACGTGCT
>DATBSV010000466.1:0-3054 GCA_036559685.1 Casimicrobiaceae bacterium | reverse complement strand
GAGAACGCGCCGCCCGCGCACAGCAGCGCGACGAGCTTGAGCCGCGTCGGATCGCCCAGCGCCGCGAAGATGCCCGAGAGCGCCTCGCTGCGCTGGACGATGCCCTGCACGCCGGGAACGCGCTTCGGTCCCGGCTTCGCGGTCTTACGCGACGACATAGGCGGCGATGTTCCGAAGCTGCCCGTCCCAGCCTTCGCTGTTCATGCGGTACGCCAGCTGGCGGCGGTGCGCCGGCACCATGTCGAAACCAGTCTCGACGACGGTGAGCTCGGTGGCGCCGCCCTTCGCGTCCTTCAGCGTGAACGTGACCAGCGTCGGCGGTTCCTTCGCATAGTCGGTGCCCGGATCCACCGGGTACGGATGCCAGTGGTACGAGAAACGTTCCATCGGCTCGACGCGATCGACGTGGAGGTCGAGCACGATATGCGTGTACCCGGGAATTTCCAGGCGCCCGCGCACCGTCTTGCCGGGCGCGAACGCCTGTCCCTTGAGGTTCACGCGGAACCACGTGCCGAACTCCTCCGCGTTCGAGATCGCACGCCAAACGCGCTCGCGCGGCGCCTGGAGCACGACCGTGCGCTCGATGCGGTCGGTGTCGCTAGCCATGGGTCGCGGCCTCCTCGAGCTCGTACGGCGTCCCGCGTCCGCCTTCTGCGAGCATCTTGAGGCTCGCGAGGAAATGCCGCCAGCCGTCCTGGCAGATCTCCCAGCACTCGAGCTCGGGTACCAGGCCGATGTGCTCGAACGTGAGGCGCGAGCGCCCCTGCCCGAGCGGCTGGATGCGGAACAGGGCCTCGGTGCCGACCCATTCGCCCGGCCGCTGCAGGCCGACGATGTTCGAGGCAGTGCAGTGCCAGCGCACTTCCCGATTCGGGATCAGCGAGGCGATGCGGAACTGCTTGCGGTGCGGACCGAAGCGAAAGACGTGGGTGCCGCCGACCTCGGTGCCGACGTCGCAGTCCTCGGTCCACCACGCGCGCAGGCCTTCCGCGGTGGTGAGCAGTGAGTAGATCGCCGAGGGCTTCGCGTCGATGTCGAGGGATTGGGTGTAGTGCGTCATGGCATGTCTCCAATAGGCAACCTATGGGTTGCGTAATGCCATCATGCGCCGGTCGGGGCACAAATGCAACCCCCTGGTTGCGTGACCGCGCATCGGCTTAGCATTGCGCCATGCGCTGCGCCCGAGTTCTCCTCGCCGCGGCCGTCGCGAGCCTTCCCGGGCCTGCGCTCGCCCAGATCCCGACGACCGCACCCAAGGTCGACTGCAAGGCGATCGCCGCGCAGTCGGCCGGGCGCATGACGCAAGCGCAGTGCGATCAACAGTTCGGCGGCTATGCGGCGATGATCGAGGCGATGAACCAGCCCGGCGGCGAGCGGCCGGGCGACGCGGCGATGACCTGCGACCAGATCGCGGCGGAGCTGAACGCGACGCCGGCGCAAGGCGTGTCGCGCGAGCACGCGGCCGAAGGCAAGGCGGCCGCGGAGGACTACAAGGCGCGCATGGCGAGGCTCCAGGCCGAGGCGGCCGCCGCGTCGGCCGCGCAGACGGGCGTGAACGTCGCGGCCGCGGCCGTCCCCGGCAACGCTGCATCGGGCGCCGCAATGGCGTCGCAACTGGCGATGCAGGAGTCGCTCAACGCCAAGGCGAAGGCCGAGATCGACCCGGCGATCGCGCGCATGCAGGCGGCGAACGCGGCGTCGATGGGCGACGTGACGCGGATGATCCAGGCGAACCCGCGCATCGGCCGGCTGATCCAGCTCGCGGGCGCGAAGAACTGCCGGATGCCCTGACGGTCAGCGGCGCGTCGCGCGGAAGATGCCGGCGACGCCGCGTCCGCGCGTCTCGACGACGAAGCCGCGGTCCTCGAGCAGGTCCAGCAGCGCATCGCCGGTCCAGGCGTCGAGCCCCGGCACGGCCATCGACGGATCGACGTCCGCGACGTCGTGCCACTCACCGACCATCGCCTCGACGCGGTCGAGCCGGCGGCTCGTGGCGAGGATCGGGTACTCGCTGCCTTCCGCATCGATCTTGAGCAACCCGATCGTCCCCGCGCGCTCGACGACGTCGTCGAACGCGACGGTGGCGACGTCCTCGCGCTCACCCGCGCCGAGCGGATCGCCGCAGATCGACGCGCAGTCGAGGACGGTACCGCCGCCGGTGTTGTGGGCATTCGCGGAGGCGCGCCATGCGAGCACCGGATCGTGACGATCGCTGCGCCAGACCGCGGCGCGGTGGGACTCGATCTCGGGGTAGGGCGCCGCGTTGATCGACAGGAGGCGAAAGTTCTCGGCGGCCGGCTCGTACGCGAGCACGCGTCGCGCGCCCTGCTTCACCGCGTGGATCGAGAACGCGCCGATGTGCGCGCCGATGTCGACGACGACCTTGCCGCGAACGTCGAGCGTGCCATACTCGCCGCGCAGCAGGTGCTCGACGATCGTCGCGTCCCAGCTCCCGGGGCGCAGCGCCAGTTTGATATCGTGCGCCATGCTCCCATTGTCGCCCAACGTGCCGACCGTCGCCGTGATGGGCGCAGGCGCCGTCGGCGGCTACTACGGCGGCATGCTCGCGCTCGCAGGCGTCCCGGTGACGCTGATCGGCCGCGCGCACCACGCCGACGCGATTCGTGCGGACGGGCTCGTCATCGAGCGCGCCGAGCGTCGCGATGTCGTACGCGTGAAGGCGGCGACCGACGCGAGCGCCGTGCGCGACGCCGGCGTCGTCCTGGTGTGCGTCAAGTCGCCGGACACGCGTGCCGCCGCGCTCGCGATGAAGCCGCACCTGCGCCAGGATGCAACGCTGGTCAGCCTCCAGAACGGCGTGTCGAATGCGGACGTCCTCGCCGACGTCCTCGACCAGGTCGTGCTCGCGGCCGTCGTGTGGGTCGGGACTTCGATGGAGCGCGCGGGCGTGGTGCGACACAGCGGCGGCGGCGATCTCGCCCTCGGCGTCGCGCGCCCGAGCGCCGGCCGGAGCGGCGCCGCGCAACGCGCGCGCGAGGTCGGCGCGATGTTCGAGCGCGCCGGCGTGCGCTGCCCGGTCGTCGACAACGTCGA
>DATBSV010000465.1:0-8419 GCA_036559685.1 Casimicrobiaceae bacterium | reverse complement strand
ACCTGCACGTCGTCCATGACGACCTCGCCCGTGACCGACGCGCGCAGGCTGAACTTGCCCTCGATCTTCGGCGCCGACAGGCCCTTCATGCCCTTCTCGAGGACGAAACCGCGGATCGCGCCGTCATCGTCCTTCGCCCACACGACGAACACGTCGGCGATCGGCGAGTTGCTGATCCACATCTTGCTGCCGGAGAGCCGGTAGCCGCCGCCGACGCTACGCGCGCGCGTGACCATCGAGCCGGGGTCCGAGCCGTGGTTCGGCTCGGTGAGGCCGAAGCAGCCGATCCACTCGCCCGTGGCGAGCTTCGGGAGGTACTTGCGCCGCTGCTCCTCCGTGCCGTAGGCGTGGATCGGGTGCATCACGAGCGAGCTCTGCACGCTCATCATCGAGCGGTAGCCCGAGTCGACGCGCTCGACCTCGCGCGCGATGAGCCCGTAGCACACGTAGTTGAGACCGGCGCCGCCGTAGGTCTCGGGGATCGTCGCGCCGAGCAGGCCGAGCGCGCCCATCTCCGGGAACACGCTCGGGTCGACGATCTCGTGGCGGAACGCCTCGCGTATGCGCGGTGCGAGCTTCTCCCGGGCATACGTGTGCGCGGCGTCGCGCACCATGCGCTCGTCGTCGGTGAGCTGCGCGTCGAGCAGGAACGGGTCGTCCCACTTGAACGCGGGCTTGGTCGCGGGGCGGTCGGGAGCGTTCATGGCGGGCTCCGTCGGGGAGTCGAACGCACGATAATGCCAGCCGCGGCCGCGGCTGGGCAAACGGCGCGCGCGCGGCGCGTCCCCGGAGAACGAACGAGCTAGCCGCGTCGGGCGCGCGGGCGACGCGTCACCGCGAACGCGAGCACCGCGAGCAGCAGCGCGAGCAGCGCGAGCGCCGCGGGCGACGAGGCCGGCACCGGCAGCGTGGGCGCCACCGGCGCGAACTCCTGGTCCACGTGGCCGCCCAGGATCGCGTCGCTGCCGATGCGCGTGTTGAGGTAGGCGACGGCCGAGGCGTTCAGCGTGATCGCCGGCAGCGTGCCCTGGTCGGCGAGCGTGTACGTGCGCGAGCCGAACGTCGTGCCGTCGCCCAGGTCGACGAAGCCTGCGGCACCGGCCGTGTCCGAAGTGAAGGCGCTGATCGGCGTCGTCACCTGGCGGAGCGTGTAGAGCGGGTCGCCGCCGGCGACGTAGACGCCCTGGTCGCCTCCGCCCGGATCCGGCACGGTCAAGAGCAGGCGCGCCGACAGGATGTTCGAGAACGCGGTCGTCACAAGATCGAAGACGAACCAGTTGCGATGCGTCGTGTCGCCGGCGCCGCAGCTGTCGCTCGAGCCGCACAGCCCGGCAAGGTAGTTGTTGGTGGGGCTGGCGCCGTTCGAGGTGCCGTTCAGCTGGATCCAGCCGCGCGTCGTCGCGTCCAGATTGTGGACGCCGGTGTCCGTCGTGAGCTCGAGGCGCGCGATCTCGCCGCCGATCCCCGAGAACGCGAACACCGCGTGGCTCGGTGCGGCGAGCGCGACGGGCGCCACGAGGACGGCCAGCGCGGCCGCGGTGACCGCATGAAGGATGCGCTTCATCGGACTCTCCCCGGATCCGGCGGCGACCCGAACACTATACAAGGCCCACCGACCGCTCGAGGCGCCGAGCCCGAATCAGTCGCTGGCCGACCCCTCTCGCGCGGGGCCCTTCTCGCCGCCGAGCCACTTGGCCGCGCGCACGAGCGAGCGACTCTCAAGCGCACGCAGCCGCGTGATGACGTCCTCGAAACGGATCTGCAGCGCCGCGAGCTCGGCCGTGCGCATCTCGAGCTGCTCCTCGAGGCCCGCCGAGCGCACCGCGGCCTCCGTGATCGCGTCGGCCATGCGATCGGCTTCGTCGGACAGCGCGATCGTGCGCTTGTCGCGCTCCTCGACCGCCGCCTGCAGCTCGGCGGTCGCGCGGTGCATCGTCGACTCGCGCTCGACGCTCAGCTTCTCGTGCTCGCGCTTCGCGCGCTCGAGCGCGCGGGCCGCGTCGTCGCGCTCGTGGCGGAGCGTGTCGCGCTCGCGCTTGAGGTCGGCCTCGCGCACGCGGAGGCCGTCGACCTCGCTGGCGAGCTTCGCGCAGAGATCCTCGCGCGCCGAGAGCGCCGCGCGCGCCTCCTCGATCTCGAGGGCGAAGCGCTCGAGGTGGTGGCGCGCCGAGTCGAAGCGGATCTGGTGGCCGTCGGCCTCGCGGCGCGCCGTCTCGAGCGCATCGGTGAGCTTCGCGATCGACGCGCGCTCGTCGTTGAGCTCGCGCTGCGTCTGGTTGATCTCGTTGCGCATCGCGGCCTCGGACTTCGGAGCCTCGGCGAGCGCCGCGGTGATGCGCGCGAGCTCGGCGCGCGTCGAGACGAGCTCGTCGGTCAGCCGCGCCCGCTCGCTCGCCTGCTCGGCGCGCAACGCCTCGAGCTGCGCGGTCAGCGTCTCGCGCTCGCGCCCTTGCTCGTCGCGCATCGCCTCGACCTGCGCGGCGAGCGCACGGGCATCGCGAGGCGCGGCGGCGAGGTCGCGCTGCGTGCGGTCGGCGCGGGCCGCATGGCCGGCGGCCATGTCGACCAGCGTCTGCATGCGCGTGCGGTCGGCCTCGATCTCCTGCGCGAGCCACGGCGGGATCGCGCTTTGCATGGCCGCGCGCGCGGCGGCAGCGAGCGCGTCGACGGTGCGCTTCAATTCGCCCGACTGGGTCGAGGCGAGCTTGCGGTAGCCCTGCTCGAGCGCGCTGTCGAGGCCCGAGCCGAGCCCGAGCACGGGCGGCGGGGTCGACGCCTGCTTCGCGATCGTCGGCGCCTTGGCGGCCTGCGTGGCCGGCGGGAAGCGCGTGGCCTGCGCGATCCGCTTGAGGCCGGTGGCCGGGTCGTCGAGGAATACGTCCTCGGCGACGATCGTGCGCGCCGTGCCGCGCGTGGCGTGCTCGAACTCGACGAGGTGCGTGAGCCATAGCGCGAGCGACTTCTCGGGCGCGAACTGGCGCCGGCGCGCGAGCGCGGCGGCCGTGCGGCCGGGATGGGCGAGCCAAAGCACGGTCGCGAACGGGCGGCCGGCCTCCTCGATGCGCTCGCGCCACAGCGCGACGCTGCGCGTGGCGAGCGGCTCGGCGATCAGGAGCGGAACGTCCGCGGGCAGCCGCTCGAGGAAGACGTCCATCGCGGCGCGCGCGGCGTCGAGGCCGGGCGACTTCGCCAGCTTCGCCGGCATCGGCGCGAGCGAGTCCCAGCGCATTCCGCAGGCGGCGAGCGCGTGCTGCGACACCCCGGCCGGGTCGCCGGCGGGCGGGCCGGCCAGGGCGGCCCCGGCGCGCACGAGCGCGTCCGCGAGCGCGGACGTGCCGCTCTCGGGCACTCCGAGCAGCAGAAGAACCGGGGATGCCATGGCCGACGGCTTTGCCGCAAAGCGCGTGCCAGCCTGTGGGTCCGGCATCAGCCGGGCGGTTTCCCGCCGCCTGACGCTTCCCGATGCTCGCGCCTCTCGTCGCGCTGCGCCTCGCGCCACTCCATCTCGAGTCCTACGAGCCGCGCGATCAGCACGGCGAGGTAGAGCTGGCCCATGATCGCCTCGAAGATCGCGAGCGAGCGCGTGTAGGGGTGCAACGGCGTGATGTCGCCGTAGCCGGTCGACGTCAGCGTGATGAAGCTGTAGTAGATGTGGCGGTAGTCCATGTCGCCCGGCTCGACCGGCTTGCCGAGGATCGCGAATGCGTGCGGGACGTACAGCCCGATCAGCTTGTAGGCCTGCGAGAACACGAGGCCGAGCAGCAGGAAGGTCCCGCACGCGCCGACGATGCGGTGGATGTTGATGCGGCCGTCGCGCGTCACGCGCGCGATGAACAGCGCGCCGAGCGCCACGCACGTCACCATGACCAGCGTCGCGTCGATCGTGGCGATCGCGCGCGACGGGACCGCGTACTCGGTGATGCGCACCAGAACGGTGACGACGAGTAACGCGATGAACAGCTTGACGATCGCGCGCGGCTCGAACAGGAACGTCGCCCCGACCACCATGAACAGGCCGAACGCGATGTCGAGCCACCACGGCGAGATCGCGCCGACCTCGATCATCGGGTACAGCGCGAAGATGAACAGCGCCAGGATCGCGACGCAGAGCGTGAGGCTGCCGTCGCCGCGGACGAAGCGGTAGATCCTGGCGATCGGCGAGAACGGCATCGGGAAAGGGTGGGCCCGGCTGGGATCGAACCAGCGACCAAACGATTATGAGTCGTCTGCTCTGACCGACTGAGCTACGGGCCCGGGACCGCAAAGCGCCGCCGGCAAGCCCGGGCGCCGCGCGGAGTATAGCCCTCGCCGGTCGGGTCCTACCGGCTACACTCACCCGGGGACGCTTCCGCCCGAAGGCGATGCATCACTACCTGCAACCGCTGCTCGTGCCCGCGTCGTTGGCGCTGGTCGGCGCGTCCGATCGAGCCGGCTCGCTCGGGCGCATCGTCATGGAGAACGTGCTCGCGGGCAGCTATGCCGGGACGTTCCACGCGGTCAACCCGCGCCACCGCAAGCTGTTCGGCCGGCCGTGCCACCCGAACGTCGCGGCGATCGGCGAGCGCGTCGACCTCGTCGTGGTCGCCGTGCCCTGCGACGCGGTGCAGCGCGTCCTCGACGACGCCGCGAGCGCGGGGACGCGCGCCGCGCTCCTGCTCACCGCGGCACCCTCCGGCGACGCTGCCCTGGCGCGGCGCTGGTCGCGCGACGTCGCCTCGCTCGCCGCCAAGCACGGCATCCGGCTCGTCGGTCCCGGCGCGTTCGGCGTGATCCGCACCGGGATCGGGTTGAACGCGACGTTCTCGGACGTCCGCGTGCTGCCGGGACGGCTCGCCCTCGTCGCGCAGTCGGGCGCCGTTTGCACCGCCATGCTCGACTTCGCGCTGCCGCTCGGCCTCGGCTTCTCGACCGTGATCTCGCTCGGCGGCGTGCTCGACGTCGACGTCGGCGAGCTGCTCGACGCGTTGATCGCCGACATCGAGACCGACGGCATCCTGCTCTATGTCGAGCAGGTGCACGAGGCGCGGCGCTTCCTGTCGGCGTTGCGCGCGGCCGCGCGCGCCAAGCCGGTCGTGCTGCTCAAGGCCGGACGCGCGATGGAGCCGGGCGATGTCCGGCCGTCGCCGGATGCCGTGTTCGACGCGGCCGTGCGCCGCAGCGGCACCGTGCGCGTGCGCACGTACACGCAGCTCTTCGCCGCGGCGCGCCTGCTCGCGTCGGGACGCATCCCGCGCGGCGACCGCATCGCGATCGTCGCGAACGGGCGCGGTCCGGCGATGCTCGCGGCCGACAGCGCGCACGACGCCGGCATCGAGCTCGCGCGCTTCGCGCGCGCGACGATCGACGAACTCGACACGATCCTGCCCGGCGAGAGCGCGCGCACGAACCCGGTCGACGTGCGCGGCGACGCGCCGCCGGAGCGGCTCGCCGCGGCCGTGCGCATCGCGCTCGCCGATGCGTCGGTCGACGCGGTCGTCGCGTTGCACGTGCCGCGGCCGGCCGACGCGCCGGTCGATGCGGCGCGAGCCGTCGCCGAGGTCGCGCGCTCCTCGTCGAAGCCGGTGCTCGGCGCGTGGCTCGGCGCGATCGAGCGCCCCGAGGCGCGCGAGGCGCTCGAGGCCGGCGGCATCGCCAACTTCTACACGCCCGAGAACGCCGTCGAGGCGTTCGCGTTCCTCGCGTCGTACCGGCGCCACCAGGAGCTGCTGCTCGAGGTGCCGCCGTCGCAGCCCGAGCCCGATCCGCCCGACGACGCCGAGGTCGAGCGCATCCGCGCCGCGATCGGCGAGCGTCGCTCCCTCGACGCCGACGAGCTCGCCGCGTTGCTGCGCGCATTCCACTTCCCGCTGCCGGCGCTCGAGCGCGCCCGGTCGCTCGACGACGCGAAGGCGATCGCGCGGCGCCTCGGCTATCCGGTCGCGCTGGTCGTCGACGCGACCGCTCAGCCCGCGCCGATGGATGGCCCGATCGCCGACGGTCGCGCGCTCGCACGCGCGTGGAAGGCGATCGTCGGCTCCGGGCGCGCGTCCGCGAAGACGGCGCGGCGCGTGCATGTGCGCAAGGCGCTGCGCGTCGATCGCGCGCGCGAGCTCGTGCTCGCGATCGCGACCGACGACACGTTCGGGCCCGTCATCGCGCTCGGTGCGAGCGCGCACGCGACGCTGCCGGTCATGCGGCCGGCGCTGGCGCTGCCGCCGCTCAATCGCAGACTCGCGCTCGACCTCATCGCCGGCGGGAGCCGCGGCGCGGGTGCGCCCGCCGAGGCGGACGCCGACGTCGAGCCGCTGGTGCGGATGCTCCTGCAGCTGTCGTCGCTCGTGTGCCGCTGCCCGTGGGTGCGCGAGCTCGAGCTCGATGCGGTGGTCGTCGCGACCGGCGCCGCCGTCGTCGGCGCGCGCATCGTGGTCGACCCGCGCCGGCGCTCGCGACGCGGATACGGCCACATGGCGATCCATCCGTACCCGACGGAGCTCGCGGGCACGATGGCGCTGCGCGACGGTGCGTCGCTGGCGGTGCGCCCGATCCGGCCGGAGGACGCGGCGCTCGAGCGCCGTTTCGTGAACGGGCTGTCCGAGGAATCGCGCTATTTCCGCTTCTTCTACCGGCTGCACGAGCTCACGCCGCAAATGCTCGCGCGCTTCACGCAGGTCGACTACGACCGCGAGATGGCGCTCGTGGCGATCGCGCCGGACGCCTCGGTGGAGGAGGGCGAGCGCTTCGTCGGCGTCGCGCGCTACATCGCGACCCCGGATGGAGAGAGCGCGGAGTTCGCGATCGTGGTGGCCGACGACTGGCAGCGGCGCGGCGTTGCGCGCGCGCTGATGGAGCGGCTGGCCGCCTCGGCGCGCAAACGCGGGTTCGCGCGCCTCAACGGCACCGTGCTGCGCTCAAACCGCGCGATGCTGCGCTTCGTCGAGCGCTTCGGGTTCGGCGTCGCGGACGACCCGGAGGACGCCGACCAGGCGATCGTGACACTGGTCCTGTGACCGCAAGGGCGACGAGGGATCGGCTAGACTTCGCCGCATTCTCCCGACGCCAAGCGAAAGGCCCCCATGAAAGCCCTCCTCGCCACCGACGGCTCGCCGCACTCCCAAAACGCCGTCGAAGGATTCGTCTCGCGTTTCGCGTGGTTCAAGCAGCCGCCGGCGGTCGAGCTCGTCACCGTGCATCCGGCGATCCCGTACGGCCGCGCCGCCGCGTGGGCCGGGCGCGAGACCGTCGAGAAGTACTACGCCGAGGAGAGCGACGCGGCGCTGCGCGGGGCGTCCGAGCTCCTGAAGGCCCGCGGCGTCGACTTCCGCGCGGTCAAGCTGGTCGGCGAAGCGGCGCCGGAGATCGTCAAGCACGCGCAGTCGAGCGGCTGCGACCTGATCGTCATGGGCACGCACGGCCAGACCGCGGTCGCGAACCTCGTGATGGGCTCGGTCGCGACCAAGGTGATCGCCACGTCGAAGGTGCCGGTGCTGCTCCTGCGCTGACGGGCCCTTCAGCGGCGCGGTGCCGGCTCGAGCGGGAGCGCGGTCGTGCGCACGTCGAGGTAGGGCCCGAGCTCGTAGACGTTGTAGTAGCCGTAGCTGCGCAGCGCGACCCAGGTCGACAGGTTGAGCGACGCCGGGCGGGCCTTGAACGGGAACGCCTCGATGTCGTTGGCGAAATTGTTGTTGCAATAGATCAGCACGCGCGTCGTGCGGTGCGGGATCGCGCGCGCGAGCGTGTCCGAGGTGAAGTCGGGGAAGCTCAGCGACACGGCGCCCGCGATGTGCCGCCGCTCGAACATCGCGCTGCTGCGCGCGTCGATGACGACGGTGCCCGGCTCGCGCATCATCCGCAGGAACGTCGCCTCGTCGACGCGGCGCGACTCGCGCTCGCGCGCGGCCGCTTGCGCATCCGCGAGGAACCCCGCCATGTCGATCTGCGGGTTGGGGGGCGGAGGCGCCGCCGTCGCGGTCGAGGCGGCGATGGAGACAAGTGCGGCGGCGACCAGGACGAGCTTGCGCATGCGTCCAAAACGCGGCACGACGCCGGCCGGTTGACCACTACGAGAGGACGTTGTGGGTCAGGCTTCAGCCTGACGCCTTTCCTTCACCCTTCGAGGAACCTTGCGACCGCGTCGACGAACGCCTTCGGCTGCTCGGTGTGCACCGCGTGCGCGGCACCGTCGAGGACGACGACCTTCGCACCGGGCAGCCGCGCCGCGAACGCCGCGCATTGGTCGGGCGAGAACAGGGCGTCCTCGCGACCGGCGACCACCAGCGCCGGACGCGCAATCCGCACGAGCTCCGCGCGGCCGTCGAACCCGGCCATCCCCTCGCACTGGCGGCGGAACGCGGAAGCGCTTTGCGGGTACGGGTACTCGAGCGCCCAGTGCAGCGCCGCATCGACGTTCGCCGGGTCCGCCAGGAAGCGCCGGGTGAAGATC
>DATBSV010000464.1:0-10015 GCA_036559685.1 Casimicrobiaceae bacterium | reverse complement strand
ACTGGCGCGCGATTTCCTTGAACGGCAGGAAGCCGTGGCGGTCGGTGCCGTAGTCGACGAAGCAGGCTTCGAGCGACGGCTCGACGCGCGTGACGACGGCCTTGTAGATGTTCGACTTCCGCTGCTCCTTGGCGGCGGATTCGATGTCGAGGTCGACGAGCTTCTGGCCGTCGACGATGGCGACCCGCAGCTCTTCGGCCTGGGTCGCGTTGAACAACATGCGCTTCATGGGTTTCCTTCGCGCGCGGTCGACGGGCGACCGGCCTAAAGGCGAAGGCTTGGGGGCAAAGCGACGGGAGGCGGGAGACCCGCGACCCGGTTTAGAGCGGTGCGGCGACGGACAGGGCGGCGCGACGCGGCAGCCGGGGTACGGCTGCGCGGGATGGAACGGGGGCGTGGGCTGGCATTTTTACGCTCAAGACGTCGCCCGGTCGGGGCGACGGTCCGTTCGACGGTCGGGTCGCTGTAGTTGTCCGGATTAAGACCGGGGATCGCGTCGGGGTCGGACGCCGGGGCTTTCGCCGCACCGGCAGCCGGACCGTGGTGATCGTGTCGTTTCGCCGCACAGCCCCGCTTGCCCCGGCCTTGCTCCGGCCGGCGGGCGTCGAGACTGCGCTACTGGCTTACTATCGCCTTTTCCTATCACTCTTTTTCGGGCATTCAAGCCCGGCCGGCGAGCGACTTCCCGGCTCGGCCGCCACCTCGGCGGCACCGCGCGACATCCCTTCGGCGCTCACCTGCCCGGGGGCCGCTCTAGCGGCGTCGACCGGGTGGGGCGCCGGCGCGGGTGGGCGCGGCTGACCCCACAATTATGGGGAAAATGAACGAGTTACGCAACCACTCTGTCCGCGAGGTCGCCATCGACGAGGCGTCCGCGGGCCAGCGCCTCGACAATTTCCTCGTCAAGACGCTCAAGGGCGTGCCCAAGAGCCACCTCTACCGGATCGTCCGATCGGGCGAGGTCCGCGTGAACGGCAAGCGCGCAGGCCCCGATGCGAGGCTGGCCGAGGGCGACCGCGTGCGGCTGCCGCCGATCCGGACCGGGGAAGCGCCGTCGCCCGCCGCCCGCACCGCCGGGGCCGCGCGCGCGGGCGAGAAGCTCGCCGTCCTCCACGAGGACGACGACCTGATCGCCTTGGACAAGCCGGCCGGCGTCGCCGTCCATGGCGGCAGCGGCATCGCGCACGGGGTGATCGAGCGGCTGCGCGCCGCGCGACCGCAAGCGCGCTTCCTCGAGCTCGTGCACCGGCTGGACCGCGAAACGTCGGGCGTGCTGCTCGTCGCGAAGAAACGCGCGGCGCTGGTCGCGCTGCACGATGCATGGCGCGCCGGCACCGTCGACAAGCGCTACAGCGTCCTCGTGCGCGGCCGGTGGCGCGATGCCAAGCGCGTCGTGCGCCTGCCCGTGCACCGCTACGTCACGCGCGAGGGCGAGCGCCGCGTGCGCGTCGAGGCCGAAGGCCAGCACGCGCAGACGACGTTCCGCCGCGTGGCGACGTGGCCCGATCGCGATCCGCCGCTCGCGTTGCTCGACGCCGAGCTCCACACCGGCCGCACGCACCAGATCCGCGTGCACCTGACCCACCTCGGCTTTCCGCTCGCCGGCGACGACAAGTACGGCGATTTCGGCTGGAACCGGGAGCTGGTCAAGCAAGGATTGAAACGCATGTTCCTGCACGCCGCGCGACTCGAGCTCGCGCATCCGCGCACCGGCGAGCCGCTCCGGCTGGAAAGTCCGCTGTCGCCGGATCTCGCCGCGTTCGTCGCGACGCTCGGGACGCGCGCGAAAGTGACCGGTGGCTGAGCTCGCCCCGCGGCGCTTCCGCGCGATCGTGTTCGACTGGGACGGCACGCTCGTCGATTCGACCGCGCTGATCGCCGGCGCGTTGCAGCAGGCTTGCGCAGCCGTCGGATGCCCGGTGCCGAGCGAGACCGACGCGCGCTACGTGATCGGGCTCGGCCTTGCCGACGCGCTCGCGCACGTCGCGCCGGGGCTCGATGCGGACGAGCAGCGCGCGTTGTCGGCGCATTACCGGCGCCATTACCTCGATGGCGAGGCGACGATCCCGCTGTTCGACGGCGCGCCCGCGCTGCTCGAGGAGCTCGACGCGGCCGGATTCCTGCTCGGCGTCGCGACAGGCAAGACGCGCGCGGGCCTCGACCGCGCGATCGTGGCGAACGGCCTCGCCGGCCGCTTCCACGCGACGCGCTGCGCCGACGAGGGTTCCCCCAAGCCGCATCCCGACATGCTGCTCGCGCTGATGGACCGGCTCGCCGTGCAACCGGCGGAGACGCTGATGATCGGCGACACGACGCACGACCTCGATCTCGCGCGGAACGCCGGCGCGCACGCGGTCGCCGTCGCATACGGCGCGCACGACGTCGAGGGCTTGCGCTCGCGCGCGCCGCTCGCACTGGTGCACTCGATCGCCGAGCTCAGGCAGTGGCTCGCGTCGCATGGGTGATGCCGATGCCGGAGTAGACTTGTCGCACTGACGAGGACGGCGGCCATGGCTGAAGAAGGTTGGGAACGGCGAGCGCTCGAGGCGCTGGCGAACGACATCGTGGTCGAGCGACGTCGCGCGCGCCGCTGGTCGATTTTCTTCCGGCTCCTGACGCTCGCGCTTTTCGTGCTCGCGACGCTCGCGGTGCTCGGCCTGATCGGCTCCAAGGCCCAGCTTTGCATCGACAAGTGCACGGCGATGGTGCAGGTCGAAGGCGAGATCGATCGCGAAGGCCGCGCGAGCGCCGAGAACGTCATCGAGGGTTTGCACGCGGCGTTCGAGCATCCGGGCACCAAGGGCGTCGTGCTCCTGATCAACAGCCCGGGCGGCAGTCCGGTGCAGGCCGGCCAGATCTACAGCGAGGTGCGGCGGCTCCGCGCGAAGCACCCGACGATCCCGCTGCACGCGGTCGTCGAGGACATGGCGGCGTCGGGCGGCTACTACATCGCCGCGGCGGCGGATCGGATCTACGTCGACCCGGCGAGCCTCGTCGGCTCGATCGGCGTCATCATCGACGGCTTCGGCTTCGTCGACACGATGGAGAAGCTCGGCGTCGAGCGGCGCGTGCTCACGGCCGGCGAGAACAAGGCGTTCCTCGACCCGTTCCAGCCGATGCCCGAGAAGCAGCGCGCGTACGCGCTGTCGATGCTCGACGACATCCACAAGCAGTTCATCACCGCCGTGCGCGACGGCCGCGGCACGCGGCTCAAGGAATCGCCCGAGCTGTTCAGCGGGCTTTTCTGGAACGGCCAGCGCGCGGTCGACCTCGGGCTCGCGGACGCGTTCGGCAGCGTCGACAGCGTCGCGCGCGACGTGTTCGGCGCCGAGCAGATCGTCGACTTCACGCCCAAGGAGGACTTCACGCACCGGCTCGCGCGCCGCTTCGGCGCCGAGACCGCGCGCTTCGCGCTCGGTGCGATCCGCTCGGGCGCGCTGGCGGTGCCCTCGCTGCGCTAGCACGCCTTGCGCGTCAGGCGTCGCCCCAGCGGCGCAGCAGGTTGTGGTAGCACCCGGTGAGCGTCACGAGCGCCGGGTGATCGGGAACGTCGCGCGCCAGGCGCACGAGCGCCATGTCCATGTCGAACAGCAGGCTGCGTTGCGCGTCGTCGCGCACCATGCTCTCGATCCAGAAGAACGAGCTCACGCGCTCGCCGCGCGTCACCGGCGTCACGCGGTGCACGCTCGTGGCCGGATAGATCACGAGATCGCCGGCCGGCAGCTTGATGGCCTGCGTGCCGAACGTGTCGTCGATCGTCAGCTCGCCGCCGTCGTACTCGTCGGGCGGCGTGAGGAACAGCGTCGCGGAGATGTCGGTGCGGATGCGCCGCGACGTGGGCGGGTGCACGCGGATCGCGCCGTCGACGTGGTTGCCGAACGTCATGCCCGGACCGTAGCGGTTGAACAGCGGCGGGTAGACCTGGCGCGGCAGGACGGCCGAGAAGAACAGCGCGTTGCGCGCAAGCGCGGCGAGGACCGTCTCGCCGCACTCGCGCGCCGCCGGCGAATCCTCCGGGAGCTGGAGGTTGTACTTCGCCTTCGCCGACTGGTGTCCCGACGTCGCGTTGCCGTCGACCCAGCGCGCGGGATCGATGCGCGCGCGCAGCCGCGTCACCTCGTCCTGGGTCAGCACGCCGGGAATGCGCAGGAGCATCGTCGTCAGAAGCGGTAGGTGAGGGTCACGTTGCCGTAGACCGGCTGGCCGGGGATCACGCGGCTCGGGCTGTTGTTGTAGCCGCCGATGTAGTAGGTCTTGTCGCCGAGGTTGTACCCGTTGACGCGCACCTCCCACTTCGGCTGTATGTAGGCGAGCATCGCATCGACGAGCACGTGGCTCGGGATCTGCGAGCCGGGCACGTTCGCGTCGGTGAGCCAGGTCCCCTTCTGGCCGCGCAGGCCGCCGCCGACCTCCCAGCCGCCGCCCAGCTTGTAGACGGTCCAGACGCTGCCTTGCACCTCGGCGACGCCGAGCGGCGTCTTGCCCGTCGTGATCGGCGTTCCGTTGGTGATCTTGCCGTCCATGAACGCGAGGCCGCCGTAGATTTCCCAGTTCGGCGTGATCAGGCCGGACAGCTCGAACTCGATCCCGTCGATACGGCGCTTGCCGGCGAGCACCGTCGCTCCGGTGTCGTCGATGATCCGCTGGTTGGTCTTCTCGTTGCGGAACAGCGCCGAGCGGAGCTGCAGCGCGCCGAAGTTCCACTGCGCGCCGACCTCGGCGTTCTGCGATTTCTCGGGACCGACCGCCTCGTTCGCCGGGTTGAGGTTCGTCGAGGCGGTGCCGCCGTACACGCCGAGCTCGCCCGACGGGTTGTACGCGTTGCCCCAAACGACGTAGTACGACTGCGTCTCGGTCGGCTGCCAGATGAGCCCGGCGCGCCCCGAAAGCATCCGGTCGGTGCGCTCGAACGGTCCGGTCGACGTCGCGGTCGACGACAGCGCGTCGTTGCGCGCTTCGGACGCATAGCGCTCCCAGCGGACGCCGACGAGCGCCTTCCATTGCGGCGTGAGCGTCATCTGGTCCTGCGCGTAGAGCGAGATCGAATTGGCCTCGGCCGTGCCGCGGATGTTCGGCGTCTTGGTGTAGTTGAGCGACGTCGACGGATCCGGATCGAGGAACGGCGTTTGCGACGTCGGCGTCTGCACACCGGTCACATCGGGGTTGGCGTCGAGGGCGTAGTTGACGCGATCGATGCGCTCGCGCGCGAGCTCGAGGCCGCCCAGCACGACGTGGCGCACCGTGCCGGTCACCGGCTTCCAGACGATCTCGGTCTGGCTGATCAGCGCATCGTCGTCGTTGTCCTTGGTGCGGCCGGTGTCGTGGTTGCGGTTCACGCGCAGGAGCTCGTGCGGCGTCTCGCGCGTGACCGGGTTGCCGTTCGCGTCGAGCGCCGCGAGCGACGGGATCGTCGACTCCGACTGGCGCTCGTAGCGCGCGTAGCGCAGCGTGCTGTCGAGCGAGAGCGTTCCGCTGAACTGGTGATCGACGCGCAGGTCGACGATGTTGGTTTCGTAGTGCGCGAAGTCGTGCTTCTCGTAGCCGTAGTACTTGCGCGGCGAGACGTCCGGGAAGCCCCAGAAGCCCTGCGCTGCGGAGAACAGCGTCGGCTGGCCGTAGTCGGTGACGTCGCGGCCCTTGAACCAGTACCACGAGCCGGTGAGTTGCGTGGTCGGCCCGAGATCCCACAGGAAGCTCGGCGCGAAGCCGTACTTCTCGACGTCCTGCCGATAGCGGTAGCTGCCGGAATTCTCGGCCATCGCGATCAGCCGGACCGCGGCGTTCGAGCCGACGCGGAAGTTGGCGTCGCCGACGACGCGCTTCTGGTCGAACGAGCCGAACGTCGCGTCGACCTGGCTCGCGTTCACGCGGTACGCGCTCTTGAACGTCTGGTTGATGAGGCCGCCGGGCGACCCGCGCCCGAACAGCAGCGCCGAGCTGCCTTTCAGCACCTCGACCGAGTCGGTGGCGAAGAGATCGCGGTTGTACTCGCCGAGGTCGCGCACCCCGTTCACGAAGATGTCGGCGTTGAGCGGGAAGCCGCGCAGGTAGATCACCTGGTTGGCTTGCGTGCCGCCTTCGGCGGCGGCGTACGAGATGCCAGGGACGTTGCGCAGCGCGTCGACGAGCGTGGTCGCGTTCTGCGAGCGCAGAAGCTCCTGCGACAGTATGTTGACGAACTGCGGGATGTCGCGCAGCGGCGTGTCGGTGCGGGTCACCGCCTTGGTGGCGTCGGTCTTGAAGCCGTCGTCCGCATCGCGGACGCGGACCTCGGGCAGGGTCGGCGGGGTGGGGGTCGGCGTCTGCTGCGCCCAGGCGCCGCCTTCGGCGCCGAACAGCGAAATCGAAGCGATGCCGAGCGCCTTGCGCGCGCGGCGGAACGGAATGTCCATCGGGTCTCCCTGGATCCAGTCGTCGTCATGGCGGCTGGCTCGGGGGGCCCTGGCTGGCGCGCTGCTGCGCGAATGATAACGATTCTTATTACGCAACGCAACTCGAGCGCGCCCGCCGGGCCGCCCCAAGGGCGCGCTGCCCCCTGGGGGGAGGCGCGCGCAGCGTGCTTCGGGGGGATCTACCGCTGGATCCAGCCCTGCGCGATGGCCTTGGCGATGGCCTCGTGGCGGTTCGACGCCGCGAGCTTCACGAGCACGTTGCCGATGTGGAAGTCGACGGTGCGCGTCGCGATGCCGAGCTTGGTGCCGATGTCGCGGCTGGTGAGCCCGCGCGCGGACATCGCGAGGCACGCGTGCTCGCGTTGCGACAGGCCGGACGGTGCGGCCTCCGCTGTCGGCGATGTCGCGTGGCGGCTCGCGTGCACCGCATGCGCGACCCACAGCATGTCGCCGAGGCGCGCGAGGATCGCGGCGCGCCGCGCGGGCGCGAGCGTCGGCTGCGACGCGTCGAACGCGACGATCGCGCGCGGCGCCGCCGTGCCGAGCGGGATCGCAACGCCGCTCTGGATGCCGCATGCGGCCGCATCGCGCAGGAACCGCGCGAGTCGGGCGTGCGCGACGATCGAGCCGCCTTCCCAAATGCATGGCAACGTGCGGTCGCGCGTGGCGACGATGCGCGGATCGACGTCGGCGTAGCGGCGCTCGCGGTGCGCGATGTCCCAGCGGTCGCCCCACGTGGACCACAACGTCATAGGCGCACTCGACGAGTCGCGCGCCGGCGCGAAGTAGCTCAGCCCCTCGAAACCCAGGCCCTGCGCCCAGGCGCGCACGACGCTGACCGGGTCGCCCTTGCGCGCGATGGTGTCGCCCTCGGGAACGAGGACCGCGATCGACGCGTCGCGAAGGTCGGGGCGGGCGCGCGGGAGCGGAACCATGGGGACGGGAGAGGGCGCGAGGAAATGCTAGTCCGCGCGCAACTGTCGTGTACAACGGGGCGACGGACGGTCGCGCTGCGGCGCAACCTCCGGGCATGGTGCATTGCTTGCGGCTCGCCATCGCCGCGTGCGCATGCCAGCGGCATGCGCGGTCAACGCTTGGCGGGCGGCGGCAATCCGGTGACGCGCGTGCCGGGCCCGAGGCCCTTGTCGGCGAACCAGCCCTTGCGCATCTCGAGCGCGTAGAGCGCCGGCCCGTTCGACGGGTGGCTCGACTCGTCGCGCGGCGCCATGTCCGCGATGCTCACGATGCGGCCGTCCGCGTCGATGTACGCGATCGACAGCGGGATGTAGGTGTTGCGCATCCAGAAACCCAGCGGCTGCGGCTCTGGAAACACGAACAGCATGCCGTGGTCGGCGGGCAGGCTGAAACGGAACATGAGCCCGAGCGAGCGCTGGTCGGGTGTCTGCGCGACTTCGGCCGACACTGGATACGCGCCGACCTGGATCTTCGAGATCGGCAGCGATTGCGGCTTGCCGTCGGCCGGCTGCGCGGCGCAGGGAAGCGACACGGCGAGCGCGGTCGCGGCGAGGAGGCGGAGGATGTTTCGCATCATGGCGTGATAACGCGCGTGCGGCGCGCGTAGATGACCCAGAGGATCCAGGAGACGGCGGTGAACGCCGCCATGCCGGCGGCGAACAGCACCAGCGAGTGGTCGACCAGCGGCGCGATCGTGCCGGCGACGATCCCGCCGAGCGCGAACTGGATGAAGCCCTGCAGCGACGACGCGAGCCCGCGCATCGTCGGGAACAGGTCGAGCAGCATCACGGTGATGCTCGGCTGCACGAGCGCGCTGCCGATCATGTACACCGAGATCGGCGCGACCATGAGCGCGACATGCGGCGTCGCGAACAGGCACACGAGGATGTTGATCGCAGCCGCCACGCCCATGAACGTGTAGCCGGCGCGAACGGTTCGTCGCGACGAGAGCTTGCCCGCGAGGCGCCCGGAGGCGGTCGCGCCGATCATGACGCCCGCGATCAGCGGGATGAACAGCCAGCCGAAGCCCCACGTCGAGACGCCGAGCAGGTCGACGAGGAACGCCGGTGCGCCGGCGATGTAGAGAAAGAACGCGCAGAAGTTGAGCGCGGGGATGAACGCGAGCAGGAGGAATTCGGGCTTGCCGATCACGGCGAGGTAGTTGCGCCACTGCGTGCGCGGATGGAGCTCGGAACGCAGCCGCGGCGGATGCGTCTCGGGCAGCGCGCGCCACGCCCAGGCGAGCACGACCAGCGTGAACGCGAGCAGCGCCCAGAACATCGACCGCCACCCCATCGTGTTGAGCAGCACGCCGCCGATGACCGGCGCGACCGCCGGCGCGATCGAGAACACCAGCGTGATCTGCGACATCGCCTTCTGCGCCTCGGGTCCGTGGAAGCTGTCGCGGATGATCGCGCGACCGACGACGAGTCCCGTGCCTGCCGACAACCCCTGCAGCGCGCGGGCGAGCCACAGCGACTGGATGTTGCCGGCGATCGCGCACAGCAGCGTCGCGACCGCGTACACGATGAGCCCTGCGATCACGACCGGTCGCCGCCCGAGCGCGTCGGACAGCGCGCCGTGCCACAACATCATGAACGCGTAGGCGAACAGGTACGCGGAGAGCGTCGCCTGCACGGCAACCGGCGGGGCGGCGAGCTCGCGGCCGATCGCGCCGAACGCGGGCAGGTAGAGATCGATCGAGAACGGCCCGAGCATCACCAGCGACGCGAGCAGCGCCGCGAGCGCCCACGAGCGCTTCAGCGCGGGAGAGAGGCCCGCCGACCCGGCGTCGACGCTCAAGACGCCGCGCCTTCGCCCGCGAGCGCCGCGTCGACCGCGGCGCGATCGTACTTCGGGGCGAACAGCGCGATGAACGCGTACACGTAGCCACGCAGGAAGACGTTGCGCCGCAGCCCGAGCCGGGTCGTCGACGGCGCGAACAGGTGGCCCGCGTCGAGCATGGCGAGGCCTTTGTCGCGCGTCGGGTCCCACGCCATCTGCGCGACGATGCCCACGCCCATGCCGAGCTCGACATAGGTCTTGATGACGTCGGCGTCGAGCGCGGTGAGCACGACGTTGGGCTCGAGGCCGCGCGCTGCGAACGCCGCGTTGATCTGCGACCGGCCGGTGAACGAGAAGTCGTAGGTGATGATCGGATACTTCGCGAGCGCCTCGAGCGTGAGCTTCCCTTTGACCTTCGCGAGCGGATGGTCGAGCGGCACCAGCACGCAGCGGTTCCAGGTGTAGCAGGGCAGCGTGACGAGCTCGGGGAAATCGGCGAGCGCCTCGGTGGCGATGCCAACGTCGGTCTCGCCGTGGATCGTGTGCTCGGCGACCTGCCTGGGATTGCCCTGGTGCAGCACGACGCGGACCTTGGGATAGCGCTCGGCGAACGCGAGCAGGACGCGCGGCAGCACGTAGCGCGCCTGCGTGTGCGTCGTCGCGATCGACAGCGTGCCGGTATCCTCGCGCCGATACTCGTCGGCGACGCGCTTCAGGTTGCCGATCTCGGCGAGCGCCTTGCGGGCGGTGGCGACGACGACCGCGCCGGCGGGCGTGAGCGACGCGAGCCGCTTGCCCTGGCGCACGAACACCTTGAGCCCGAGCTCGTCCTCGAGCTGCCGGATCTGCTTGCTGATGCCCGG
>DATBSV010000463.1:0-12319 GCA_036559685.1 Casimicrobiaceae bacterium | reverse complement strand
GACGACCTCGATCTCTTCATGCCGGTGTCGTCGCAGGCCTCGCAGGTGCCCGAGCCCGGACAGGTCGACTACGCGGCGGCGAACGCGGTGCTCGACGTGATCGCCGACAACCGCGCGCGGCGCGGGCGCGGCTACGCCGGCACGATCGGCTGGGGGCCGTGGCAGGACGTGGGCATCGCGGCGGACCGCATGCGGCAGGCGGTCGACGCCGGCGTCCAGCGCGCGATGTCCGGCGGCCGCGGCGTGCGCGACGTCGAGTACGACGTGCTCGACCACCCGGTGCTGCGCGCGCGCGCCCGCGAGGTCGACGGCACGCTCGCCTACCGCGGCGTGCTGCGCTACGGCCATTGGCTGGTCGACGACCATCGCCTCGACGGCCGGCCGCTGCTCGTCGGCACCGCGCACCTGCAGCTCGTGGCGACGGCGTTCGCCGAGCACGTCGCCGGCGCCGGCGCGATCGAGCTTCGCGACGTCGCGCACCAGCGACCGCTGTTCCCCGAGGAGCGCGGCACCGAGATCGAGGTGCGCTTCGTGCGCTCCCGCGACGGCGAGCGCTTCACGCTGCGCTCGCGCGCGCTCGGCTCGCACGCGGCCTGGGTCGAGAACACGACGGGCGAAGCTCGCCGCGTCGACGCGCCGCGCCGCGTCGGTCTCGCACCGCCCGCGCAAGACCTGTTCGACGGACTCCTGAACGCGCCGTTCGGCAGCCATCGCCTGGTCGGCGGACCGCGCTGGGGGTGGACGCGGCGCTCGATCGAGCGCGACGGGCGCGCGTGGCATCGGATCGAGCTCCCCGAAGCGTTCGCGGGCGACCTCGACGTCTTCGACCTGCATCCCGCGCTGTTCGACGCCGCGGTTTCGTGCACCACGCGCGGCTCGCAGGTCCAGCTGATTCCGCACACCTACGATACGGTGCGGGTGCATGCGCCGCTCGAGCGCGAGATCCTCGTGATGGTCGTCCAGCACGCGACCGGCATGGGGAGGGTCGCCGACGTCGCGATCCTCGCGCCCGACGGCAGGCTCCTGGGCGAGATCGACGGATTGGTCATGCGGCCGGCTCCGCGCCCGGACGTCGCGACGGAGTCCCAGGCGTCGGACGCCGCGACCGGCGCGCGACGCATCGTCGTCGGCGACCTCGGCGACCTTGACTCGATCCGGGTGGCGCCGCTCTCGCGTCGCGCGCCCGGACCCGGCGAGGTCGAGATCGAGGTGCGCGCGACCGGGCTCAACTTCCGCGACGTGCTCTCCGCGCTGGGCGAGATGCCGAACGTCGCGGCGGGCATGACGCCCGGCAGCGAGGTCGCCGGCGTCGTCACCGCCGTCGGGCCCGCGGTCAAGCGCCTGGCCGTCGGCGATGCGGTGGCGGGGATCACGCGCGGCGCGCTCGCGACGCATGTGACGACGTCCGCGCACGCGCTGGCCGTGCTGCCGCCCGACCTCGACTTCCGTCGCGCCGCGGGCGTACCGCTGGTATTCCTGACGGCGGCGTATGCGCTCGAGAAGCTCGCGCGCGTCCAACCGGGCGAGCGCGTGCTGATCCACGCCGCCGCGGGCGGCGTCGGGCTCGCGGCGGTCCAGATCGCGCGGCGCCTGCGCGCCGAGATCTACGCGACGGCGGGCGACGACGACAAGCGCGCCTACCTGCGCGCGCTCGGCATCCGTCACGTCTTCGATTCGCGGTCGCTGTCGTTCGCCGACGGCGTGCGCGAGGCGACCGGCGGCGAAGGCGTCGACGTCGTGCTCAACGCGCTCGCCGGCCCGTTCATCTCGGCGAGCCTCGCGCTCCTGCGGCCGCAGGGACGCTTCATCGAGATCGGCAAGCGCGACCTCATCGCCGGCACCGCGCTCGACCTCTCGCCGTTCCTGCGCAATCTCTCGTTCGCCGCGTTCGACCTCGGCCAGATCGTCGACGCGCGCGACCCGATGCTGACGACGATGCTCGAGTCGCTGCTCGACCGCTTCGCGAGCGGCGAGCTCCAGCCGCTGCCGACCGAGGTCGTGCCGTTCGAGCACGCGCTCGACGGTTTCCGCCGCATGGCGCGCGCGCAGCACATCGGCAAGATCGTCTTCGAGGTCACGGTGGATACGACGGCGCGCGGCGCGTCCGCGCGCGCGTTCAGCGAGGCCTACGGCCACGGCGTCCCGGTCGACTTCGGGCTCGACGTCTTCCGCCGCGTGCTGTCGTGGCCGCACGCGCCGACCTACGTGCTCGCGATGGGCGCGCCGGTCGCGGGCGCGGGCGCTGCGCCCGCGCACATGCGGGTCGCGTCGTCCGAGAAGGGCCGCGGGCGCGCCGGGCTCGCGACGGCGTTCCGCGCGCCGGAGGGCGAGGTCGAGGTCGCGCTCGCGAAGCTGTGGGAGAAGACGCTCGGGATCGCGCCGATCGGCGTCGACGACGACTTCGTCGAGCTCGGGGGCGACTCGATCGAGGCGATCCAGATCCAGCACGCGATCCACCACGAGTTCGACTTGCGCATCAAGAACACCGAGTTCCTCGTCGAGCCGACGATCGCGGCGCTCGCGCGCCTGATCGAAGCGCGGCGGGCGGCGAGCGCGCCGGTCGCCAACGACGCCGGAATGGCCGTGCGCGCGTGACGCGCCGCGGCCGGGCCGGCGCTCGCCCCCGATGAACGTCGCCGTACCGCTGATGTGCCGGCTTACCAGCCGCGGCGCGCTCCCCGCGCTCGATTTCGTGCCGTCGCTCGGCACCACCCCGCTGTCGCTCGTGCGGCTCGCGCGCGCGATCGTGCCGGAGCGCGCGGTGCGGTCGTACGCCTATCGCGGGATCGAGGACGACCTGCCGCCGCACCCGACGATCGAGGCGATCGCCGAGGCGAACGTCGCCGAGCTTCGCGCCGTCGCGCCGCAGGGTCCCTACCTGATCGCCGGCCACTGCCTCGGCGGCGCCGTGGCGCACGCGATGGCGTCCGCGCTCGAGGCGGGCGGCGAGCGTGTCGCCGCCCTCGTCGTGATCGACGCGATGGCGCCGATCTCGGTGGACCATGCGAGCAAGGTGCCGATCACGAGCTCCCCCGGGGCGTCGACGCGGGTCGCCCACTTCGGCGAGATCGTCCAGTCGATGTCCACGCGCGCGATCGAGCTGATGCCGCAGCTCGAGCCCGACGTCGCGCGCCGTCTCTTCAGCGTGCTGCGGCTCCATCTCGATGCCGGCGTCAACTACCGCGCGCGCCCGCTGCGCGCGCCGGTGCACGTGCTGCGCACCGCGGACGGCGACGACAAGGTCGACGGCGAGTGGAAGCGCTTCACGCCGGCGCTCAAGCGCCATCCGGTGCCCGGCGACACCCTCTCGATGCTGCGTCCGCCGCACGTCGAGGCGGTGGGCCGCGTCCTCGGGCGCCTGCTGCACGAGGCCGTGTGACGCCCGCCCCGCGCCCGGCGCTCGACACGGCGTTCGTCGCGCCGCGCGATGCGCTCGAGGAATGCGTGGCGCGATTGTGGGAAGAGGTCCTGCGCCACGCGCCGCTCGGCACCGCCGACGACTTCTTCGATCTCGGCGGCGAGTCGCTCCAGGCTTTCGCGCTCATCGCGCGCGTCCGAGACGCTTTCGGCGTGCAGCTGACCCCGCGCGATCTGTTTGCCGCGGGCACCATTGCCGGCATGGCCGGCTTGATCCGCGAGCGCGCTCCCCCACGCTGACTTGCCCGCGACGCGGGCGCTTGCTGCACTGCGGTATGATCGACCGGATGTTGTCCCCCCCGAAGCGAGCTTCGCTCGCCTCCCCCCCACGGGGGGCGCGCGCCTTGGGACGGCCCGGCGGCGCGCGATGACCGCCGTCGACGACGCGCCGCGGCTGCGCGAGATCCCGTACAACTACACGTCGTTCTCGGATCGCGAGATCGTGATCCGGCTGCTCGGCGCCGACGCATGGCGCGTCCTCGAGGAGCTGCGCGGCGAGCGACGTACCGGGCGCTCCGCGCGGATGCTGTTCGAGGTGCTGGGCGACATCTGGGTCGTCGAGCGCAATCCCTACCTGCAGGACGACATGCTCGACAACCCGCGCCGGCGCGCGGCGCTCGTCGAGGCGTTGCACCACCGGATCGCGGAGATCGAGAAGCGTCGCCGCGCGCAGCAGGGCGAGGATCCCGACCGCGACTGGAAGGTCGCGGGGCTCGTCGCCGCCGCATCGCAGGCGATCGACCGCTTCGCCGCGTCGTTCCGCGAGACCTACGACCTGCGCAAGCGCGCGCTGCGCGTGCTCGGCCGCCACACGCGCCGCGACAACATCGCATTCGACGGGCTCGCGCGCGTGTCGCACGTGACCGACGCGACCGACTGGCGCGTCGAGTACCCGTTCGTCGTGCTGCATCCGGACACCGAGGACGAGGTGCGCGGCCTGGTCGAAGGATGCATCGAGCTCGGGCTGACGATCATCCCGCGCGGCGGCGGCACCGGCTACACCGGCGGCGCGTGCCCGCTGACGACGCGCTCGGCCGTCATCAACACCGAGAAGCTCGAGCGCCTGACCGCGGTCGAGCGACTCGTGCTGCCCGGGCGCGCGGATCCGGTGCCGACCATCGACGCGGGTGCGGGGGTGGTCACGCGCCGCGTCATGGACGCGGCCGAGGCACAGGGGCTCGTGTTCGCCGTCGACCCGACCTCAGCCGACGCGTCGTGCATCGGCGGCAACGTCGCGATGAACGCCGGCGGCAAGAAGGCCGTGCTGTGGGGCACCGCGCTCGACAACCTCGTGTCGTGGCGCATGGTGTCGCCCGACGGCGAGTGGATGGAGGTCGAGCGCCTCGACCACAACCTCGGCAAGATCCACGACGCGCCGACGGCGACCTTCGAGATCCGCAAGCTCGCGCGCGACCGGCGCACGGTCGCGTCCACCGACACGATCGCGGTCCCTGGCTCGAGCTTTCGCAAGGCCGGGCTCGGCAAGGACGTCACCGACAAGTTCCTCGCGGGCCTGCCGGGCGTGCAGAAGGAAGGCTGCGACGGGATCATCACGAGCGCGCGCTTCGTGCTGCACCGGATGCCGCCCGCGATCCGCACCGTGTGCCTCGAGTTCTTCGGCCAGGTGCGCGAAAGCGTGCCCGCGATCGTCGAGATCAAGAACTACCTGCACGCGCGTCCCGGCGGCGCGATCCTCGCGGGGCTCGAGCACCTCGACGAGCGCTACGTGAAGGCGGTCGGCTACGCGACCAAGGCGAAGCGCCACGGCCGGCCGAAGATGGTGCTCATCGGCGACATCGTCGGCGAATCCGACGACGCGGTCGCGCGCGCGGCCAGCGAGGTCGTGCGGCTCGCGTCGGTGCGCGGCGCCGAGGGCTTCGTCGCCGTGTCGGCCGAGAGCCGCAAGAAATTCTGGCTCGACCGCGCGCGCACGGCCGCGATCGCGAAGCACACCAACGCGTTCAAGATCAACGAGGACGTCGTCATCCCGCTCGAGCGGCTCGGCGACTACTCCGACGGCATCGAGCGCCTCAACATCGAGCTGTCGATCCGCAACAAGCTCCGCCTCGCCGACGAGCTCGCCGTGCTGTTCGACCGGCCCGACGCGCACCGGCTCTGGGGGCCGGACGTCGAGGTGCGCCCGCCGCAGGAGCTCGTCGATGCGCGCTTCGACGAGGCGCGCGCGCTCGTCGCCTCGGTGCATGCGCGCTGGCGCGACCTTCTCGACCGCCTCGACGCGACGTTCCGCGCCCTGCAGAGCCACGAGACCGTCGTGTCCTGGAAGCAGGAGCTCCGCACGCCGCTCGAGGACCTGTTCGACGGGCTGGCGTTCGCGCCGGTGCGCGCGGCGATCGCGGCGACGCATGCGCGCGTGCTGCGCAGCCGCGTGTTCGTCGCGCTGCACATGCATGCCGGCGACGGCAACGTGCACACCAACCTGCCGGTCAACTCCGACGACTACGGAATGCTGCGCGAGGCGACCGACGCGGTCGCGCGCATCATGGCGCTCGCGCGAAGCCTCGACGGCGTCGTCTCGGGCGAGCATGGCATCGGCATCACCAAGCTCGAGTACCTGACCGACGAGGAGCTCGCGCCGTTCGCGGACTACAAGCGTCGCGTCGACCCGCACGGCCGCTTCAACGCGGGCAAGCTGCTGCGGGATGCGTCCAACCCGGCGGCCAACCCGGCGGACCTGTCGCGCGCGTACACGCCGTCATTCGCGCTGATCGGCGCGGAGAGCCTGATCCTCGAGGCCTCGGAGATCGGGCGCGTCGCCGACTCGGTCAAGGACTGCCTGCGCTGCGGCAAGTGCAAGCCGGTGTGCTCGACCCACGTGCCGCGCGCGAATTTGCTCTACAGCCCGCGCAACAAGATCCTCGCGACGTCGCTCCTGATCGAGGCGTTCCTGTACGAGGAGCAGACGCGCCGCGGCGTGTCGCTGCGCCACTTCGACGAGTTCTCCGACGTCGCCGACCACTGCACGGTGTGCCACAAGTGCCTGGCGCCCTGCCCGGTCGACATCGACTTCGGCGACGTGTCGATCGCGATGCGCAACTTCCTGCGCAAGGAAGGCAAGCGGCGCGTGAGCATCGGCACGTCGCTCGCGATGGCGTTCCTGACGGCGACCGACCCCGCGACGATCAAGGCGCTGCGTGCCGGCATGGTCGGCATCGGCTACCGCGCGCAACGGCTCGCGCACGCCGTCGCGAAGCGGCTCGGCGTCGCGCGCGCGCAGACGCGCCACCCGCCGGCGACGCTCGGCAAGCCGAAGATCGTCGCGCAGGTCATCCACTTCATCAACAAGCCGATGCCGGGCAACCTGCCCAAGCGGACCTCGCGCGCGCTGCTCGACATCGAGGACGATGCGATCGTCCCGATCATCCGCGATCCGGCGAAGGCGGCCGACGACGCCGACGCGGTGTTCTACTTCCCGGGCTGCGGCTCGGAGCGGCTGTTCTCGCAGGTCGGGCTCGCGACGCAGGCGATGCTCTACCACCTCGGCACGCAGACCGTGCTGCCGCCGGGCTACCTGTGCTGCGGCTATCCGCAGACCTCGGCCGGCGACCACGACAAGGGACAGGCGATCACGACGGCGAACCGCGTGCTGTTCCACCGCGTCGCCAACACGCTCAACTACCTCGACATCAAGACTGTCATCGTGTCGTGCGGCACGTGCATGGACCAGCTCATGAAGTACGAGTTCGGCCGCATCTTCCCCGGCGCGCGCCTCCTCGACATCCACGAGTACCTGATGGAGAAGGGCGTCAAGCTCGACGGCGTAGACGGCGTGCGCTACATGTACCACGACCCCTGCCACACGCCGATGAAGACCTACGCGCCGCTCAAGGTCGTCGGCGAGCTCATGGGCACCAAGGTCGCGCTCAGCGACCGTTGCTGCGGCGAGTCGGGCACCCTCGCGGCGACGCGCCCGGACGTGTCGACGCAGGTGCGCTTTCGCAAGGAAGAGGAGATGCGCAAAGGCGCCGACGCACTGCGCGCCGACGGCCACGCCGGCCCGGTCAAGGTGCTGACGAGCTGCCCGTCCTGCCTGCAGGGACTCGCCCGCTTCGCCGGCGACGCGGGCACCGAGGCCGACTACATCGTCGTCGAGATCGCGAAGAACGTGCTGGGCGAGAGCTGGCTCGCCGACTACGTCGCCAAGGCGAACGCCGGCGGCATCGAGCGCGTGCTCGTCTAGCTGAGCACGACCGTCGCGCCGATCAGGATGGCAGCGAGCGGGACGCTGGCGAGCGCGATCGCGTCGATCACGCTCCTGGCGCGGAGCAGCGCGATCATGCGCAGGAACACCATCGGGTAGCTCACGTCCATCACGCGGCCTCCTTGAGCGAGGGCGCGTCGATCTCGGCGACGAACGACGCGATGCGCGCGGCGATGCGTGCGGGCGCCTCCAGCGCCTCGACATGGTTGCCGCCCGCGAGCCGCTCGTCGCGCACGTTCCGCAGCGCCGAGGCGACGAGCTCGGCGATGCGCAGCGCGGGCTTGCGCGTCGCGGTTCCGGCCAGGAGCAGCGTCGGGGCCTCGATCGCCCGGCAGTCGTCGAGCGTGAAGTCTTCAGCCGCGAGGCCGTCGAAATGCCCGGCGACCGCGGTCATCCGCGACGTGACCGCCGCGCGCGCGTCGGGCCCCAGGCGCGTCCAGGCGGCCTCGCCGCCCCAGTAGGTGACGAAGCGCTGCGCAGCGAGCTCCGGGTGGCCCGCGCGCATGAACGTGTGCAGCGCGCGGCCGATCTCGAAGATCTCGGCGGCGGGGCTGCGACGGCCGTAGCGCTCGAACAGGAGGCCGAACGCGACCGGCTCGACGAGCGACAGCGAGCGCACCTGCGCGCCGCAGCGGCGCGCGACGCGCAGCGCGATCGCCGCGCCGTACGAGTGGCCGACGAGGTGGACGCCTTCCGGGTTCGCCATCACGTGGTGGACGATGTAGTCGGTGTCGGCGCGGACGATCGCCGCGGGCCACAGCGGCGCGGGCGGACCGTCGCCGTGCCCATGCAGGTCGGGCGCGACGACGCGGTGGGTGTGGTCGAGCCCGGCGGCGAGCGCGCGCCACTGGCGTCCGCTCGCCGCGCTCGAGTGGAGCGCGACGACGACCGGCAGGCGGGAAGATGATCGGGACGTCATGGTTGCCTCGCTTCGTGACTCAGTAGTACGGGAGGTAGGCGCGGCCGAGCGGGTCGCGCGCGTCGATGTTGAACCGCGAGGCGACGCCGCGGCGACGGCGCGACGAGACGTAGAGGTCGTGCTCGGCGTAGCCGCCGCGGACCGACGACGGCAGCAACCGGCGCGCGCGCGCCTCGCGCCCGCGCAGCCACCACGCCCACAGACGGGCGAAGAGGCCCGGCGTCGCGGCCGGCGCGTCGAGCGCCACCGGCCGCGATTGGTCGCCGCCATGCATCGCGATGCGCACGTCGGGCACGCGATCGAGCGTCCCGGGGAGGTCGATCGCGACCTTCGACGCGCGGTGCGCGTAGACGAGCGCGAGCCCCATCCCCTCGAGCCGGCAGACGTCGCCGGGCGCGATGACGCGGTCGTCGCCGAACTTCTCCTCGGTGACCCACAGCACGCCGCTCTGCGGGCGCAGCGTGAGTCCGCCGCCGCCGCGAATGCGCAGCACGTCGCCGCGATCGAGCGCGATCGGACGGGCCAGCGTGGTGGTGGTCATGGCGTTGCTCCTTTCGTGGGGGATCACATGAGCGGCGCGAGCGCCGCCCCGATGCGTTCGCCCTGCGCGGGCGTGATCATCGAGGCCAACAGGGTCGAGAAGCGCTGTCCCTGGGCACCCGATCCGATGTACTGCCAGCGGTACGACGCGAGCCAGGTCGAGGCGATCGTGTCGACCTCGCCGGCGGTGAACGGCCGACCCGCGATCGTCACGAAGTACGCGGCATCCGCCTTCGCCTGCATCTGGCAGATCCCGTCGACCGCGCCGACGAGCGCGATCAGGTCGTCGACGGCGGCGTCGCGCTGGGCCGGCGTGACCTTCGCGTCCTCGCGCTGCCACTCCATCTCGTCGAGGATCGCGTGCTGCGACTCTTCCTTCCAGTGGTACAGCAGCACGTCCTTGAACAGCGGCGACAGCGTGTCGTCCGGCTCGATGCTCGCGCGGTAGTGCGCCTGCGAGAAGAGCTCGATGTCCGTGGTCAGCGCGAGCACCGCCCACGTCGACTTCGACAGCACGGCGTCGGCCACCGCGTTGGGCTCGGGCAGGAACACGTAGCCGTCGGGCATGCCCTTGGCGACCATCGTCTCGAGGCGGCGGAACAGCGCCTGGTGCTTGAGCTCCTCGTCGGTCAGGCGCACGAGCGCCTCGAACGCGGTCTGGTCGCCGAGCGCGTGCTCATGGCCGCGATCGAGGACCTTCGCGCCGATGAAGCGCTCGACCAGAGCGAACATGTTGGTGTACGTGCGGCCCTGCACCTGCGACCACAGGCGCTTCTCGTCCTCGGTGAGGAACGGGACCTTGTCCGCGAACGACAGGCTGCGCGGCAGGAACGTGCGGCCGAAATCGAAATCGCGGCCGCGGATCACGTCGCGGTCGATGTCCCAGCGGACGCGCTTGCTGACTTCGATGGTGCGGGCGTAGCGGCTGCTGTCGACGTGCGGCATGGTGACCGGTTGCATGGCGGTTCTCCTCGGGGCGTGGGGGGTGTCGTCGTCGGCGCCGGCGACCTCGCCGAAGCCGTTCGCGCCGGCGGCGTGACGCGACCATGCGTCCGTCGCGTCGTCGCGGAAGGCGTCCGGGTATTCGTCGTGGCGCATCGTCGGCTCCTGGTTCGATCGGCCGGTCGCTCGAATAGCGGCGCGGCACGGACCGGACTTTGAGCGCGCGACGTAACCGGACGACGTCTTCCGTGCGTCGTTGTGTTGCGAGTTTGTTTCCGCAGGCGTGCGGAAAAGTCGCCTCTTGCGGAGCGCGACCGACGGGCCGCCCCGAGGTCGTCGCCCCCTGGGGGGAGGCGCGCGAAGCGCGCTTCGGGGGGAAAGCTATACTCGCGCCCCTCACCCCCGTGGATCCCACCGCCATGCCCGAGGCCGGCTCGATCCTCGTCGTCGAGGACGACGCGGGCATCCGCGCGATGCTCGTCGAGTACCTCGGCACGCACGGGTACGCGGTCGCCGAAGCCGGCGACGGCGCGGCGATGCGCGCGTCGCTCGCGCGCGGCGTGCCCGACGTCGTGCTGCTGGACGTGCACCTGCCCGGGGAGGACGGCCTGACCCTCGCGCGCTTCCTGCGCGAGCGTCACGACGTCGGCATCGTGATGGTCACCGGCGCGTCGGACGTCGTCGACCGCGTCGCCGGGCTCGAGGTCGGCGCGGACGACTACGTGACCAAGCCGTTCGACCTGCGCGAGCTCCGCGCGCGCATCAAGAGCGTGATGCGCCGCGTGCGCGAGCGGCCCGCCCCGGCCACTGCGCGCCCGCCTCCCGCGCCGCCATCGGCCCCGCCGGCCCCGGCGCGCGTGCCGCTAGGATCCGGGTCGCTCGATCTCGGCGCCAGGACGCTCTTCGACGCGAACGGCGCCGAGGTGCCTCTCACCGCGATGGAGTTCGATCTCCTGCGCGTGTTCGTCGAGCGGCCGCGCCAGGTGCTGTCGCGCGACCAGCTCCTGACGCTCACGCGCAACCGCGAGTGGGAGCCGTTCGATCGCTCGATCGACATCCGGATCGCGCGACTGCGCCGCAAGATCGAGCCCGATCCCGAGCGCCCGCAGACGATCCGAACCGTGCGCGGGGCCGGCTACATGTTCGTGCCGGGCGGGTAACCCGGCCGTTTCGTTGGTAACCGGCGTGTAACAGCGCTTCCCCGCGGCCGGCCGACGCGCCTAGACTGGCCGTCCCAAGTCCGCCGACCCTGCGATGCTCGACAAGCCCGCCGCCCAGCTCTTCGCGCTCGACGTGCCCGGCGACGAGAGCCGCGACGCGATGCAGCTCCGGCAGATCGTCGACAACGCGTCGGTCGCGATGTTCGTCAAGGACCTCGACGGCACGTTCCTGTACGTCAACCGCGCGTTCGAGCGCCTGACCGGCCTGCCGCGCGAGGCGACCGTCGGCCACACCGACGCGGACGTGTTCCCGGCCAACGCGGACGAGTTCCGCCGACACGACCGCCAGGTCGTCGAGCGCCGCAGCGCGCTCGATTTCGAGGAGACGGTCGAGGCGCCCGAAGGAACGCGGATCTACCTGTCGCACAAGTTCCCGTTGATCGATGCCGACGGCGACGCTTATGCGGTATGCGGCATCGCGACCGACATCACGTCGCGCAAGCGCGCCGAAGAGGCGCTGCGCACCGCCGCGACCGCCGTGTCGACCGACGGCGGCGACGCGATCTTCCGCGACCTCACCGTCGCGATCGCGCGCATCCTCGACGTCGACGTCGCGTTCATCTCGGTGTTCGTCGACGACAAGCGCACGCGCATGCGCACGCTCGCCGCGATGCTCGACGGCAAGCTCCTGCGCAACTTCGAGTACGAGCTCGCGGGCACGCCATGCGCGCAGGTCGTCGGCCGCGCGTTCAGGATGGTCGAGCAGGGCGTGCGCAGCGAATTCCCGCCGAGCACGATCTTCGGCGCGAAGGGGATGGACAGCTACGCGGCCTACCCGTTCAGCGATTCGGCCGGCCGTCCGCTCGGCCTGGTCGCGACGATGTCGCGCGTGCCCATGCACGACGATGGGCTCGCCGAGGCGCTGCTGCGCATCTTCGCGGCGCGCGCGGCGGCCGAGATCGAGCGCGTGCGCGCCGAGCAGGCGCTCCGGTCGAGCGAGGAGCAGTACCGCGCGATCTTCAACGCGTCGACCGACGCGCTGGTCCTGTGGGACGCGGACTACCGTCGCGTCGACGTCAACGCCGCCTACGAGCGCCTCTACGGCTGGACGCGCGACGAGGT
>DATBSV010000462.1:0-5793 GCA_036559685.1 Casimicrobiaceae bacterium | reverse complement strand
CAGCACGTCGGCCTCGATCAGGTTGGTGACGAGCGCGCCGAGCGTGTCGTTGTCGCCGACGCGGATCTCGTCGGTCGTCACCGTGTCGTTCTCGTTGATGATCGGGATCACCGACAGCGCGATCAGCGTCGTCAGCGTGCTCCGCGCGTTGAGGTAGCGGCGCCGGTCGGCGAGGTCGTCGTGGGTCAGCAGGATCTGCGCGGTGTGGAGCCCGAACGCCGAGAACGCCGCTTCGTACGCCTGCACCAGCCCCATCTGGCCCACCGCGGCCGCGGCCTGCAGGTCGTGGATCGCCTTCGGCCGCACGGCCCAGCCGAGCCGCTTCATGCCCTCGGCGATCGCCCCCGACGACACGAGCACGACCTCGCGCCCGTCGCGCTTCAGCGCCGCGATCTCGTCGGCCCAGCGGCCGACCGCGGCATGGTCGATGCCGCGGCCGTCGTTGGTCACGAGGCTCGAGCCGACCTTGATCACGAGCCGCCGCGCGCTCGCGACGATCGAGCGCTCGCTCACGATTCGTCCCCGACGGTTGCCTTCCGGCGCCGCCGCGTGCGCACCGGCGCGGGCGTCAGCACCTGCGGCCCGTTTGTCCCCATCGCGGCGGCCGGCGCGGGCTCCGGGGCGGACGCCGGATGCGCGTCGAGCCAGTCCTGGATCTTGTAGACGAGCGGCTTGCAGCCGGTGCCCGAGATCGCCGCGATCGCGAACATCGGGCCCTTGTGGCGCATCGCCTTCACGAACGCGGCGACGCGCGCGTCGCGCTCGTCCTCCGGAACGAGGTCGAGCTTGTTGAGCACGAGCCAGCGCGGCTTCTTCGCGAGCGCCGTGTCGAACTTCTTCAACTCGCCCGCGATCGCCTTGGCATCGCGCACCGGATCGGCCTCGGGGTCGAGCGGCGCCAGATCGACCACATGCAAAAGCAGGCGCGTGCGCGCGAGGTGACGCAGGAACCGGACGCCGAGCCCAGCGCCTTCCGCGGCGCCCTCGATGAGGCCGGGAATGTCGGCGAGAACGAAGCTGCGGCCTTCGTCGGTGCGCACAACGCCGAGCGACGGCGCGAGCGTGGTGAACGGATAGTCGGCAACCTTCGGCCGCGCGGCGGACACGGCGCGGATCAGCGTCGACTTGCCCGCGTTGGGCATGCCGAGCAGGCCGACGTCCGCGAGCACCTTGAGCTCGAAGCGAAGGCGCCGCGATTGCCCCGGATCGCCCTTCGTGAACTTGCGCGGCGCGCGGTTGATGCTCGACTTGAAATGGATGTTGCCGAGACCGCCCTTGCCGCCCTGCGCGAGCGTCGCCTGCGCGCCGTGCGTCGCGAGGTCGGCGACGAACTCGCCGGAGTCGGCATCGGTCACGACGGTGCCGACCGGCACGCGCAGCACGACGTCGTCCGCGCCGCGTCCGTACTTGTCGGAACCCATGCCGTTCTCGCCGTTCCGCGCGCGATGGATGCGCGCGTAGCGGTAGTCGATCAGCGTGTTGATGTTGAGGTCGGCGATCGCGTGGATGCTGCCGCCCCGGCCGCCGTCGCCGCCGCTCGGGCCGCCGCGCGGCACGGCCTTCTCGCGCCGGAACGCCGCCGAGCCGTTGCCGCCGGCGCCGGCGTGCACCTCGATCACCGCCTCGTCGACGAACTTCATGCGGGACCGCGGCGGTAGAGGACGAACTTCTCGGTCGCATCGCCGCGACGCTGACCTTCCCAGACGGGTCGCATGCCGTCGGGGGGCGGCGCGTCGGCGTCGGCGCGGCCGAACTGCACGAGCAGCAGCGCACAATTCGCGCCGCGGCCGTCTTCCTCGCGCTCGGTCCGCAAGTCCGCGAAGTACGCGAGCAAGGCGCGCTGCGCGTCACCCAGGTTGCGGCTCGCGACGCAGCCGGCGGCGGGGAGCTGGGTGCGGATCGACTCGGCGACGACGCGGTAGCTGCGGCGCGAATCGATGTAGGGCAGCCAGATCGTCGACACGAGGGCCCACAGCAGCGTCACGCCGATCGCCCAGTTGAGCACCGCGCGGCGGTTGCTCCGGCGCGCCGGCCGCACCATCGCGACCCAGAAGACCGTCATGCCGAGCGCCGCGCACATCGCCCAGAGCTTGAAGGTCGGCTGGAAGCCGATCTCCGTGTCGCGGAAGAAGCGCGCGGTCGCCAGCGACATGCCGTTGACGTACGAGTCGATCCAGATGCCCCAGACGAGGATCGCGGCCAGGCCGAAGGTCAGGATCCCGAACCAGTCGAGCGCGCCCGAGAAGCCGCGCTTCATCGAGTCGACTTCGAGCGCGCCCAGCAGCGCGAGCGGCACGAGGATCGGCATCACGCCGACCAGCCGCGGATCCCGCTCGAGCGAGAGCGCCGCGAAGACGACGATCGCGAGGACGCCCGGCAGCACGACGCCCGCGTCGGAAAGCCCGCCGTTGAAGCCGCGTCCGCGGATCCACAGCATCCACAGCGCGAGCGGCACCGCGGGCCACGCGAACCACGGCAGATTCTTGGCGACGTAGAGCGGGTCGAAGCCGTTGCCGCCCGACGCCGGCGCGAACAGCGCGCGCCAGTCGTTCGCCGCGAGCCAGGTCGCGAAGAGCTCCGGGGAACGTTGCGCGAGCGCATAGGGCCAAGCGGCGGCGAGCGGCAGCGCGACGACGAGCGCGACGGCCGCGGTGACGGCGTGCGCGGGCGTGCGCCAGGTCGGCGAGACGAGCGGCAGCAGCACGACGGTCAGGACGAGCCACAGCGGGCCGGCGAAATCGGTCGACAGGAACGCCAACGCGGCGCCGAGGCCCAGCACGACGCCGCCGAGCACCGGACGGCGCAGCGCGAGCGCGAGACCCCACAGTCCCGCGGCGATGCCCGCGGTCAGGCCGATCTCGGACGTGAGCGCGTGACCGCGCTCCCAGAAGCCGATCGAGCCGACGAGGATCAGGACCGGCAGCCAGCGGAATGCCCGCCCGTTGAGCTCCCGGCTCGCGAGCGACGCGAACGCGAGCACCAGCAGCAGGAGGACGCCCGTGGCGAGCCGCGCCGCGTTGTGCGGTGCGAGGGGCGGCGAGAAGACGTGCATCGTGACCGATGCGAGCGCGGGCACCAGCGGCCCGCTGGAGAGCCACGGCTCGCCCGCGAGGCGCGGCACCGTCGCGTCGCCGCTCGCCGCCATCTCCCATGCGACGCCGAACGTCGTCGCGTCCTCGGACTTCCACGGATCGTGTCCGATGAGCCCGAGCACGATCCATCCGAGGCACAGGAGGATCAGCCCCGCCTGCTTGAGCGCGCGCTGCGGGCCCGACGGCGAGACCGATTCGGGATCGACGGGCTCGGGCGTGGCGGAGCGGGGCGCGCGCATGGTCGGCATCTTAGGGGCGCGACTTCCGATCGCCCGAACGAAAAAGGCAGCCGAAGCTGCCTTTTCCGCGGGCGACTGCTCGGGCGTCACACGTTCACGAGCGGGCCGACGCGGCGGACTTGCCGGACGGCTTCGCGGCGGGCGCCGGTTTGGCGGGCGCGGGCGCCGCCGCCGGCTTCGCGGCGTAGCGCTGGCGGAACTTGTCGATCCGGCCGGCGGTGTCCATCACCTTCTGCTTGCCCGTGTAGAACGGGTGGCAGGCCGAGCACACCTCGATGTGCAGCGGCTTGATCGACGCGCTGCGCGTCTCGAAGACGTTGCCGCAGCTGCACGTGACCTGGATCGTGTCGTACTTGGGATGCGTGCCGGTTTTCATCGCGATTCCTTTTCGGGCCAGGCCGCCACGCGGGTCCGGAACGGACCCACGCCCCTGCGGCGGGCAATCGATTATTATGGGGGATAACCCCCTGTTTGGCAAGGCCTCATGAGGCCGCTTCCATGACGCCGATCCCCGCCGACAAGCCCCGCGTGACCCTCGTCGTGACCGCGCGCGAGCGGCACGGGCTCACCGAGCGCACGCTCGCGTCGATCGTCGAGAACACGCAAGCCCCCTACGGCTTCATCTACGCGTCGGGCGCCACGCCGCCGGCGCTGATGGCGCGGCTGCGCGAGCGGGCGCCCGCGTTGGGGCTCGCCATCGCCGACGTCGACCCGAAGCTGTTCCCGAACCAGATTCGCCGCCAGCTGATCGGCGCGATCGACACCGACTACGTCGTGTTCGTCGACAACGACGTGGTCGTCGAGCCCGGGTGGCTCGATGCGCTGGTCGCCTGTGCCGACGAGACCGGTGCGGGGGCGGTCGGGCCGCTCTACCTGGTCGGCGGCGACGACCGGCCGCCGCGCATCCACATGGCGGGCGGCAAGCTCGAGTGGACCGAGACGCCCGCCGGCCGCAAGCTCAGCGAGGATCACGTCGACATGGGGGAGGACGCCAGCGCGCCGCACGTGCGCGAGGCGGTCGACTTCCTCGAGTACCACTGCATGCTCGTGCGTACCTCGCTCGCGCGCGACGGCGCGCTGTTCGACCCGGACATCGCGTGCGTCCACGAGCACATCGACCTCGCGACGACGCTGCGCGAGCGCGGCCATCGCACGTGGAGCGAGCCCAAGTCGCGCGTGACCTACCTCGGCCGAGGTCTCTGGAACGCCGAGGATATGCAGTACCTGCGATATCGATGGTCGCGCGGAGCCGCGGACGCGAGCATCGCCGCGTTCTGCCGCAAGTGGAACGTCATCGACGACGACGAATCGTTCCAGGGCGTGCGCTCGTTCGTGCGGTTCCACAAGTCGCGAATCGACCCGCTGCGCGAGGGCCTGGCGGGCCACCCGAGGCTCGCCGAGGCGATGCGCCCCGGCGAGTTGCCGCAGACGCGCTCGGCGCTGCTCGACCTCGCGATCGCGTCGGGATGGAAGGGTGCCGACCTCGAGAACCTCGCGAAGCGCCACGACGTCGCGGCGATCCTCGCGAACGCCGGCTACCGCCCGTGCGGTCGGCCGTTCATCGCGCACCTGATCGGCACCGCGGGGGTGCTGCTGCGCTACGGGTTCGTGCCCGAGCTCGTCTTCGCGGGGCTCCTGCACGCTGCGTACTCGCATTGCCCCGAGCTGCCGCCGGCCCAGAAGACGAGCATCGAGACGGTGTGCGACGCGCTCGGCGGCGCCCGCGCCAGGCTCGAGAAGATCGTGCGCGCGTACACGCGGTTGAGCGAGCGGCTGGGCGACCTCGCCGAGCGTTATCGCGAAGCGGAGGTGATTCCGCTCGGAGACGCCGAGCTGGTGGCGATCGCGGCGGCGAACGAGATCGACATGGCGATGTCGGGCGAGTTCCGCTACACCATGCGCGACTCGCGCGTCGACGACGACACGCGCGCCTTCGTGCGGCGCGTGGCGACGACGATCGGCTGTGCGGGGCTGTCGAAGACGCTCGACGCGTGTGCGCAGATCCCGGACGCGCCGCGCGAGCTCAAGACACAGTCGCTCGGCAGCTACCGGATCGTGGGGCTGCAGCGCGTGTCGATGGTGAGCCGGGCGTTCGCCGAGTTCGATCGGCGGACCGGCGGCGCCTAGGCGGTCAGCCTCGACGCATGCTGTCGAAGAATTGAACGCCGGAGCGGGGAAGCAGGGGCCCCGCGCGTTGTTTGCGCGGGGATGCGACCCCGGAGGCGTTCGGCGGAGTTCGAACGCAACCCAAGGTCATGACGCCAGCTTCTCGGCGCTCAACCTCTGCGCATACTGTCAAAGAACTCCGCGTTGTTCTTGGTCCCCCGCACCTTGTCGACGAGGAACTCGGTCGCCTCGAGGTCGTCCATCGGGTAGAGCACCTTCCGCAGCACCCACACCTTCTGCAGGATCTCGGGCTTGAGGAGCATCTCCTCCTTGCGGGTGCCCGAGCGGTTCACGTT
>DATBSV010000461.1:0-3279 GCA_036559685.1 Casimicrobiaceae bacterium | reverse complement strand
CAGCACGCCGAGCGTGCGGCCTTCGCGCGCGGCGACCTGCAGCCGGCGCAGCAGGCGCTCGTCGCGCGTCGCAAGCCACGCGAACGCCGCGCCGCACTCGGGCGCGCGCAGCGCCTGCTCGCATGCCCACAGCGCGTCGTCGGGACGCGAGCAGCGCACGACGTGAAAGCGCTCGAGGTCGATGCCGGCCGCGGCGAGCGCGGGCGCGTAGGGCCGGTGCGGCGGCGCGACCCACACGATGTGGCGCCGCAGCCGCTGCAGCGCGCAAAGCGCGGGCAGCATCAGCGCGATCTCGCCGATGCCCTCGCGCACGAGCAGCATCTCGGTGAGCCCCGCGCCCGGCCAGCCGCCGCCCGGCAGCACCGCGTCGAGCGCGGCGTGCCCGGTCGGCACGCTCGCGGGCTCGGGCGCGCAGTCGCCGCCGCGCCAGATCGCGGGATGCGCGAGGCGGGCGGCGAGCGCGGCGGCGGCGGAGATCATCCGGGCATCGCGGCCATGCGACGCCTGATCTCCTCGTCGGAGACGTCCTCGACGTGCGTCGCGATCGACCACACGTGGCCGAACGGGTCCTCGAGCACGCCGGTGCGGTCGCCGTAGAACTGGTTCTCGACCGGGCGCACCTGCTTCGCGCCCGCGGCGATCGCGCGCTTGAACATCGCGTCGGCGTCGCTCGTGTAGATCATGAGGCTCACCGGCGTGCCGCCGAGCTTGCGCGGGTCCTTGTGGTCGTCCATCACGTCGGCGAGCATGACGTGCGAGTCGCCGATGACGATCTCGGCGTGGCCGATGATGTCGCCCATCGGCAGCCGGAACTTCTCCTTCGCGCCGAACGCGCGCGCGTAGAAGTCGAGCGCCTTCGCGGCGCCCTGGACGACGATGTAGGGCGTGACGCTGTGGTAGCCCTCGGGGATGGCCTTGACGGTCATGGCTAAAGATCCTTTCGCTTCAGGGTTTCTTAAGGCCAGTGACGCGCGAACACGGGCGCGATCACCGGATGGGACTCGATGCGCGCGATCGTCGCGTGCAGCGCGGGACGGTGGGCGGCGAGGTGCGCTCGCGCGCCCGACCATTTCGAGACGACGGCGGCGAGGCAGTCGAGCGCGCCCGGCGCCTCGCCATTGAGGTAGGGCTCGCGCCCGAAGACGTCGGCGAACATCGACCAGGTCGCATGGAGCCGCGCGCGCGCGCCGGCGCGCACGCGCTCGTGGGTCGCCTCGTCGTCGGTCGGGTCCGCGCCCGATGGGCCGCCCCGAGGGCGCGGGGCCTCCTGGGGGGAGGCGGCCGCAGGCCGCTTCGGGGGGATGTCAGCGGTCCAGCGCTCGGGATAGTCGATGACGCCGATCGCCGCGTAGCAGTTCGCGGCGACGAACACGAGGCCGCGCAGCGCCCGCGCGCGACCCGGGGTGTCGGCGGGGACGAGCCCGCTCGCCGGATGCGCGAGCCCGAGATGGATCAGGATCGCCGCGCTCTCCGAGATCACCGTGCCCTCGGGCAGCACGAGCGTCGGGACCTGCCCGAGCGGGTTGACCTTCAGGAGATCGTCGTACGCGGCGTTGCGCTCCCACGTCGCCGTTTCGACGACGCGGTAGGGCACGCGCGCGAGCTTAAGCGCCGCCTCGACCGCGGCGGAGCCGGAGCCTTTGCTGCCGTAGAGGAGGTGATCGGCGGCCATGGGGGAAAAAAGGCGGACGGGCGCGCCCGGAGGGGAGGGCGCGCCCGCCGCTCGAGCACCTCAACAGGAGGAGGATCGGAGCGTCTTCGCAGCGCCGCGGTAGAGCCGCTTGCGCTCGGGCGTGTAGTGCCACCACGGCTTCGCGGGGCCGCCGTCGACGTAGCGCACGACCGCGATGAACGTGTCGAGCACGCACGGGTCGTGCAGCGAGTGCGTCGCGCGGCAGAGGTCGTGGTAGAGCATGTAGGGATCGCGGCCGCGCAGCTCGTCGGGCGCGCCGATGCCCAGGCGGCGGAGATCGGTCGCGATGGCCGGGCCCACGTTGGGCAGGTCCTCGAGGCGCAGCGGCAGCGGGCGGGAAGCAGCGGTGGTAACGGTTCGGGTCGCCATGTTTCGACAGAAAGAAAAGAGCTCGAAAATTGCCATGGAAAGGGCGCTTCTAGAGCGCTCGCGCGGCGCGCACGAGTCCGACGCCGATGCCCTCGATCGAGAACGACGTCTTCGCGGGATCGACCTCGATCGGCGCGAATGCCGCGTTCTCGGGCAGGAGCACGATGTCACGCCCGCGACGTTTCAGGCGCTTGACGGTCACCTCGTCGCCGAGCCGCGCGACCACGACCTGGCCCGACCGCGCCTCGGCCGTCTTGTGCACGGCCAGCAGATCGCCGTCGAGGATGCCCGCGTCCTGCATGCTCGCGCCGCGCACGCGCAACAGGAAGTCGGCGGACGGCGAAAACAACGTAGGATCGATCCGATAGCGGCCTTCGATGTGCTCGGCCGCGAGGATCGGGTGGCCGGCGGCGACGCGCCCGACCAGCGGCAGCGTGCCCTGGATCGGCATCCCGGGCAGGTCGCGGAGCCTCAAGCCCCGCGACGTCCCGGCCATGAGCTCGATCGCCCCCTTCTTCGCGAGCGCCTGCAGGTGGTCCTCGGCCGAGCTCGCCGTCGAGAAGCCCAGCCCCGCGGCGATCTCGGCGCGCGTCGGCGGCATCCCGGCCGTCTCGATATGGGCGCGGATCCAGTCGAGGATCTGCTGCTGCCGCGCGGTCAGCCGGGGGGCCTCGGCCGGCGCGTCCGGATCGGACGCGAGATGGTGGAAGGGAAGCGCGGGGGACCGGCGACGCATCATGGGAAAGACCGTATGGATATGCGGTTACCGTAAGTATAGACGGTATTGAACGCTCGTCAAGATGAACGCCCGACGCCCCGCGGGGTCCGATCCTGGTCCGACTTTTCGCCGCCGCCGATGACCGTCCGCCTCTTCCTCGTGCTACTCGCCCTGCTGCTCGCCGCGCCGGCCGTGCGCGCCGACCTGTGGGCGTACGTCGACGAGACCGGCAAGCCGCACTTCGCGAACGAGAAGCTCGACGAGCGCTACCAGCTCTACTTCAAGGGCCGCTCGAGCCTCGACCCGGTCCCGGCGGCGCCGAAACCCGAAGCGGCCGCGATGACGCCGCTCGACGCGGTCCGCGAGCACGCGATCTGGAAGCGCATCGACGGCCATCCGAACGTCGCGAGGTTCCAGCCGCTCGTGACGCGCAACGCGCGCGACAACGGCCTCGATCCGTACCTGGTGCAGGCGGTGATCGCGGTCGAGTCCGGCTACG
>DATBSV010000460.1:0-23479 GCA_036559685.1 Casimicrobiaceae bacterium | reverse complement strand
AGGTTGACGAGCGAGGTCTTGCCGCTGCCCGACGCGCCGACCAGCGCGACGGTCTCGCCCGGCGCGATCGCGAGCGTCACGTCGGCGAGCGCGTCGCGGTCGGTGCCCGGGTAGCGCAGCGACACGCGGTCGAAGCGCAGCTCGCCGCGCGCGTCGTCGAGCGTGACCGTGCCGTGGTCGGGCTCGTCGTCGCGGTCGAGCAGCCCGAAGATGCTCTCGGCCGCGGCGAGGCCGCGCTGGACCGACGCGTTGATGCCCGACAGGGCCTTCAGGCGCTCGAGCAGCGTGATCAGCGCCACGACGTACGAAGTGAAGGTCGGCAGGTCGAGGCGTCCGTCCTGGCTCTGCTCGAGCGCCGCCCAGATGATCAGGCCGACGGCGACCGCGGCGAGGCCCTGCGTCAGCGGCGAGCTCGCGGCGCTCGCGGCCGACTGCTTGGTCATCGAAACGCGCAGCGCGTTCGCGGCCTTGCCGGCGCGCTCGCGCTCGTAGCGCTCGCCGCCGAACACGCGCACGATCCGATGCCCGCCGATCAGCTCCTCGAGCACGTGGGTCATGCTGCCGGTGCGCGTCTGGATGTCGCGCGCGATGCGGCGCAGGCGCCGGCTGAAGTAGCGGATCGTGAAGCCGACGACCGGCAACACGACGAACGTCAATAGCGTCAGGCGCCAGTTCAGCCACATGAGCCAGCCGAAGCTCGCGGCGATCGTGAGCGACGAGCGCACGGCGGTCGTGATCGTGCCCGATGCGGCGGACGCGAGCTGGTGCGCGTCGAACGTGACCTTCGATTGCACGACGCCGGCCGCCGTCTGGTCGTAGAACGGCGTCGGCAGCGCCAGCAGCTTGTCGATGAGCTCGCGGCGCAGGTCGTACACGACACGGTGCCCCGTGTACGCCATGCCGTACTCGGAGACGTACGAGCCGACGCCGCGCAGCCCGAACACGGCGACCACGGCGAGCGGGAGCCAGCGCGTGCGCTCGGGGTCGGGCGACTGGAAGTTCTGCACGACCGGGATCACGAGCCACGCCATCAACAGGTCGCCCGCGGCGACCGCCACCATCCCGAGCACGCTGACCGCGAACATCCACCAGTACGGCCGGACGTAGCGGAGCAGGCGCCGGTAGAGCGTGGGGCCGGTCATGGCGCGGCTCCGTCCGCGGGCGGAGCCGTCGGGGCGGGCGCCGTTGCCGGCGCCGGCGATGCCGCCGCCCGGCGATGCGCCGCGCTGGCCGCGAGCAGCTCGCGGTAGAGCAGCACGAGCTGGAGCGTCATCGCGTCGGGCGTGAGCGGCGCGACGGCCTGCCGCGCGTTCTCGCCCATCCGCGCGCGCGCCGCGGGGTCGAGCAGCGCGCGCATGTGCGCGGCGAGCGCCGGCACGTCGCGCGAGCCGCAGACCAGGCCCGCGTCGTGCGCGGTGACGAGCTCGGCCACGCCCGACTTGGTGCTCGTGATCACCGGCAGGCCGCACGACATCGCCTCGAGCGCGGCGTTCGGGCACGGGTCGTAGAGGGTGGGAAGCACGAACACGTCACCGGCGCCGAAGTACGGGCGCGGATCGGTCTGCGGGCCGACGATGTGCACGCGTCCCGACAGCTTGAGCGCGCGCGCGAGGCGCGCGTAACGCTGCAGGTGCGCGTCGCGGCCGACGACGACGAGGTGCGCCTGGGGCGGCAGCTCGGCGAGCGCGCGGATGGCCGTCGCGACGCCCTTGCGCTCGAAGCCCGAGCCGACCAGCAGGAACACCGTCGCGTCGGTCGGGATCCGGTGCACGGCGCACACGCGGTCGCGATCGGCGCGAAGTCCCGGGTGGAACGCCGCGGCATCGACCGCGTTGCGGATGACGTGCAGCTTCTCGTCCGGGTAGCCGAAGCGCTCGCGGATCTCGGCGCGCACCATTTCCGAGTTGCAGATGACGGCCGAGAGCCAGGGGCTCGCGAACAGCCTGCGCTCGGCGTCGAGCACGTAGCGGTGGTAGGGACTCGCACGGAGCGCGACGCGCTCGAGCGCCGACGCATGGGCGAGCCGCTCGTCGAGGTACACGGCGTGCACGCCGTCGCCGGCGCGGAACACGTCGCAGCAGCTCACGCGCTCGTGCGACTGCACGAGGTCCGCCTTGCCGCTCCCGATCGCGCGGCAGACCTCGCGCGCGAAGCTCAAGTCGCGCCACAGCCGGCCGAGGTGCCAGGGATCGACGATGTGCGGCTCGATCAGGGCGAGGCGCGTCTCGGGCCACTCGCGCGTGTAGAGCGAGATCGCCACGCCGCGCTCGAGCAGCGCCTCGAGGGCACCCTCGACGAAGCGCTCCGCGCCGCCGAATGGCGTGTAGCGCTGCCGGATGACCGCGAGCCTCACGCCGCCGTCTCCGCGAGGAGCTCGACGCACGCTGCGTGCACGCGCTCGACCGGCAGCGTGGTCAGGCACTCGGACACCTTGCTGCCGCCGCAGCCGTCGAGGCCGCACGGCCGGCACGGGTGCGACGACACGACGACGCGGTGCTTGTCCTGCGACGGTCCCCACGCGATCTCGGACGACGGGCCGAACAGCGCGACGGCGGGCGTCCGCATCGCGGAGGCGATGTGCATCGGCGCCGAGTCGACGCCGACGAACAGCCGCGCGCGCGCGGTCAGCGCCGCGAGCTCGCGCAGCGAGAGCGCGCCGCCGAAGTCGACGATGCGCGCGGCGCCGTCGCGCGGAACCTGCGCGAGGATCGCGTCGAGCATCGCGCGCTCGCGCTCGTCGGGCGCGGCCGTGAGCACGACCGGCAGCCCGTCCGCGACGAGGCGGCCGATCAACGCGGCGACGCGATCGGCGGGCCAGCACTTGAAGAACCAGCGCGATCCCGGGTGCACCTGGACGAAGCCGCCGCGCGCAAGGCCGCGCTCGCGCAGGAGCGCGTCGACGCGCGCCTCGGCGTCGGCGCCGGGCACCATCACCGGCGCGCGCGTGTCCGCGGGCACCTCGATGCCGAGCCGGCGCAGCGCGTCGAGGTTCTGCTCGACCATCGCGCGCTCGGTCGTCCGCGGCAGCCGGTAGAAGTGCGTGAAGTTCTGCTTCCACAGCCATGCCGGGCCGCGCTCGAGCGCGCGCTCGGTGGTGACCGACCACCGGGGACGGAGGCGACGCACCAGCGCGAGCCCGCGCTTGTGCTCGGTCAGGTGCACGAGCAGGTCGTAGCGGCGCCCGCGCAGCTCGCGCACCAGCGCGCGCTCGGCGGTGAGCTGGCGCACCACGCCCTCGTGCTTCCAGTCGCGGTCGACGGTGAACAACCGCGCGATGGACGGATGATCCTCGAGCATCGGCGCGGTGTCGCGATAGATCAAGGCGTCGACCTCGGCGTGCGGCGCGACCGCCTTGAGCGTCGTGAAGACCGGCGACGCGAGCAACACGTCGCCGTGGTGGCGGAGCTTGGTCACGAGCGCGCGCTTGACCTCGGCGAGCGGGACGGCGTCCGAAAGCGGGCTCGGCATGGCCTTGAACGATAGCAAACTTCATGGGCTCCCGTGCCCGGTCGCGTCAGCGCTCACTTTGGCGCAAAGCCGCTCGGCGGAAGACTTTCGGACCGTCCCGAAGGCGTTCCGGGACGATCCGGTACAATCGTCGTCCCCCCGGCTTCGCCCTCCCATGCCGCTCGACGCCGTATCCGCCGCGCAGAAGGCGCAGATCCTCGCCGAGGCGCTGCCGTACATCCGCCGCTTCCACGATCGCACGATCGTCGTCAAGTACGGCGGCAACGCGATGACCGAGGAGAAGCTCAAGGCCGGGTTCGCGCGCGACGTCGTGATGCTGAAGCTCGTCGGCATGAACCCCGTCATCGTGCACGGCGGCGGGCCGCAGATCGGCGATCTCCTGAAGACGATGGGCATCGCGAGCGAGTTCCGGCAGGGAATGCGCGTGACCGACGACAAGGTGATGAACGTCGTGGAGATGGTGCTGGGCGAGCTCAACCAGGAGATCGTCGGCCTCATCAACCAGCACGGCGGCAAGGCCGTCGGCCTGACCGGCCAGGACGGCGCGTTCATCCAGGCGCGCAAGATGATGCTGCGCGACGGCCAGTCGGGCGAGGACGTCGACATCGGCTACGTCGGCGAGATCGAGCGCATCGATCCCGAGCTGATCGCGCTCCTCGACTCGCGCGACTTCATCCCGGTCGTGGCGCCGATCGGCGTCGGGCACGAGGGCGAGGCGTACAACATCAACGCCGACCTCGTCGCCGGCAAGCTCGCCGAGACGCTGGGCGCCGAGAAGCTCGTGCTGATGACCAACACGGCCGGCGTGCTCGACCAGAAGGGCAACCTGCTGACGGGGCTCTCGGCCAGCGAGATCGAGGCGCTGTTCGCCGACGGCACGATTCACGGCGGGATGCTGCCGAAGATCGGCTCGGCGCTCGACGCGGTGAAGAACGGGGTCAAGAGCTCGCACATCATCGACGGCCGCGTCGAGCACGCGCTGCTGCTCGAGGTGCTGACCAACGAGGGCGTCGGCACGATGATCCGTGCCGACGAGCCCGCGCACGCCTGACGCCGGAGGCGATGATGGCCGCAAAGCCCGGCGAGCGCCGCCTGCAGATCCTGCAGACCCTCGCGTCGATGCTGGAGAACCCGCGCGGGGACAAGGTGACGACGGCCGCGCTCGCCGCGAAGCTCGACGTGTCCGAGGCGGCGCTCTATCGCCACTTCGCGAGCAAGGCCCAGATGTTCGAGGGACTGATCGAGTTCGCCGAGTCGAGCCTGTTCACGCTGGCGAACAAGGTGCAGGCGGGCGAGGCCGACGGCGTCGCGCAGGCCGAGCAGATCGTGGCGCTGCTGCTCGGCTTCGCGCAGAAGAATCCCGGCATGACGCGGGTCCTGATCGGCGACGCGCTGGTCAACGAGGACGAGCGGCTGCAGGCGCGCATGAACCAGTTCTACGACAAGCTCGAGGCGACGATCCGCCAGTCGCTGCGCAACGCGCAGATGGCGAACGCGTGGCACGGCGACCCGGCGTCCGACGCGGCCGCGCTGTTCGCGTTCGTGATGGGACGCTGGCAGCTCTTCGCGAAGAGCGGCTTCAAGCGCCTGCCGCAGGACGGTTGGGAAGGCCAGCGCAAGTTCCTGTTCGACTGACCGCAATGCGACCAGGACTGCCCGCGCTGCTCGCCGCCGTCGCCTGCGGGGCGGCGATGGCGCAGACGGCGGTGCCCGATGGACCGCGCCCCCCGTCGCTGCCCGAGGCGGCGTTCGAGAAGATCGACCAGTCGCTGCGCGAGCGCGTCGCGACCGCGGACAGCGCGGAAGCGCATTTCGTGCGCGGACTGCAGGCGACGATGGACCCGGGCACGCGCATCGCCGGCTATGCCGAGGCGTGGCGCCGCCAGCCGGCCGAGCTCCTGTTCCTGTCGAGCTTCGCGGACGCATGCATGGTGCGCGCGATTCCGGCGTGGCCGGACTGCGCGTCCACCGACCCGATCTCGCGCTGGGCTTCGCGCGACGCCGACAACGCGGTGCCGCGCGTGCTGCTCGCGGAGCGCGCGCGCCAGCGCGGCGACCTGCCCGGCATGCGCGAGCAACTCGCGTACGCGGCGGAGCTCAAGCGCTTCGATTCGTACCGGCCGCGCGGCGCGCAGGCCGTGTGGCGCCTGATCGCTGGAATCCCGGCCATCGCGGCGGAGCCCGAGGCCCCGTTCGCGGCGACGACGATCGGCGCATTGCGCTCCGACGTCGCGACCGTCGAGTTCGCGACGGTCTGCAGGCCCGATGCGGCGGGCGTCGTTCCCGAGGTCGGCGAGCATTGCCGCCGCCTCGCGCGCACGATGGCCGATCGCGCCGACACCTACGAAGCCAGGATGGTCGGGCTCGCCATTGCGTACTCGTGGTCCGGCAGCGACGACGAGCGCAAGCGGCTCGCCGCCGAACGCGATCGCGTGGTGGCCGCCGCGCTCGAGTGCGGAAACGCGAAGCTGGCCGTCATCGAGATCCTGAATCGCGACGCCGCGAGTCGCTCCCTCGCCCGGGACATCGAGGCCGGCGTCGTCAGCGATTCCGCCGCGATGAGCGATCCCGCTTCGTGCGCGCGGGTCGTCGCGCGCGCGAAAGCGGCAAAGTTGATTTAGACCGCCTTCAGCGTCGACGGCGCGAGCACGCAGCCGTTGATGCGCCAGGCGCCGGTGCGCTCGCGCGCCATCGTGTAGAGCGCGATCAACACCGTGTTGTCGGGCAGCACGAGGCGCATCGGCTGGATGACCTGTCCGTCGATGACTGCGCCGTCGAGCAGCTCGGCGTCGCGCGCGTCGATCAGCGCGCCGTAGGTCCTGCGCACCATCGTCAGGAACGTGTCCGCGTCGCCGAACTGCTCGCGGATGCCGCGCGACGCGTAGCCGTACGCGCGCTCGGCGTCGCCGGCGACGAGCGCCGCGCGCTGCGATTCGACGACCGAGCGGATCTCGCGCCAGTCCTGCGCGGGAAGCGTGCCCGCGCCCGGGACCTGCGCGAGCGCGCACGCGCTCGCCAGCACCCACACGATCGCGAGGCGGCGCGTCATGCGCGCGCTCACGACCGGCTCCCGCATACCGCGCACGACGGGTCGCGCGGCACCTTGAGGTCGCGCCAGCTCGACGCGAGCGCGTCGTAGAGCAGCAGGCGTCCGGCCAGCGACGTGCCGACGCCCGCGACGAGCTTCAGCGCCTCGCCGGCCTGCGCCGCGCCGACGATGCCGACGAGCGGCGCGAACACGCCCATCGTCGCGCAGCGCGTCTCCTCGAGCTCCTCGCCTTCGCCGAACAGGCAGTGGTAGCACGGCGAGAGGGGATCGCGCGGGTCGAACACCGCGATCTGCCCGTCGAAGCGGATCGCGGCGCCCGAGACGAGAGGCACGCGCGCGGCCACGCACGCGCGGTTGATCGCGTGGCGCGTCGCGAAGTTGTCGGTGCAGTCGAGCACGACGTCGGCATCGGAGACGAGAGCGGCGAGCTCGCCGGGGCCGACGCGGCGCGTGAGCGCGACGATCTCGGGCTCGGGATTGATCGCGGCGAGGCGCCTCGCGGCAGCCTCGACCTTCGGCGAGCCGACGTCGGCCATGTCGAACAGGATCTGGCGCTGCAGGTTGGTGAGATCGACGCTGTCGGCGTCGACGAGCGTCAGCCGCCCGATCCCGGCGCTCGAGAGGAATTGCGCGGCGGGATTGCCGAGGCCCCCGACGCCGACGATCAGCGCGCGTGCGTCCGCGAAGCGCGCCTGCGCGTCGGGACCCAGCGCGTCGAGCAGCAGGTGGCGGCTGTAGCGGAGGAGCTGAAGGTCGTCCACCCCGGGAAACATAGCATTCCGCGACTTCAGCCCTCGCGGGAGGAGGCGCGCACCGTGCCATCGTGGGACGATGGCGGCACGGTCATGCGCCGGGGCAGGGCGGTCCCGCGAGCGCGATCCGATCATTCTCGGGGAGGACGACGATGAGCATCCGTGGCATTGCGGCGCTCGCGATGGGCGCTTGCCTGCTGATGCCGGCCACCGCCGGCGCGGCCACCAAGGCCGAGGAGCAGGCCGACATCAGGAAGATGGAGCAGGAGACGCTGGCGCGGCTCTACAAGGCGGCGCCCAGCGCGAAAGGTGCCGTCGAGAAGGCGGCGGGCCACGCGGTCTTCAGCAACTTCGGCATGAAGATCCTCGTCGCCGGCGGCGGCAGCGGCAAGGGTGTGGCCGTCGACCACGCGAGCAAGAAGGCGACGTTCATGAAGATGGCGGAGGTCCAGGCGGGGCTCGGGATCGGCGTCAAGAAGTTCCGGGTCGTCTTCGTGTTCGACTCGAAGCAGGCGCTCGACGCATTCGTCGCCTCGGGCTGGGAATTCGGCGGCCAGGCTTCCGCGGCGGCCAAGAGCGGCGAAAAGGGCGGGGCGTATCAGGGTGCGGCATCGGTCTCGCCCGGCGTGTGGATGTACCAGCTGACCGACACCGGGCTCGCGGCCGAGATCACCGCCAAGGGCACCAAGTACTACAAGGACAACGACCTGAACTGACGCCGGCGCCGTCGGCGCCATCAAAGAAAAACGCCCGGCGCTCGCGCCGGGCGTTTTGTTTGGAACTGGCCGCGTCTACTTCGTCGTCGTCGTGGCCGTGGTCGGTCCGGTGTTCGCCGCGGCGACCGCCTTGATCGACGCGACGACCGGCTCGCCCTTCAGGTGGTTCATCGCCTGCTTGAGCTGGAAGTCGTTGTCGGAGCCGAAGTCGAAGCGGGGCGCGGGCGTCGTCGGCGCCGCTTGCGGAGGCTTCGGCGCGTTGGTCGCGGGGGCCGCAGCTCCCGTCGGTGCCGCACCAGCCGCGCCCGGCGTGACCGGCGTCACCAGGTGGTGCTCGAGGTTCGCCTCGCGGATGCGGTTGACGGTGTCGCGGCCGTCGTCGACCACGAGGTCGGGCTCGATGCCCTTCGCCTGGATCGAGCGGCCCGCCGGCGTGTAGTAGCGCGCCGTCGTGAGCTTGAGGCCCGCGTTCGCGCCGATCGGCAGGATCGTCTGCACCGAGCCCTTGCCGAACGTCGGCGCGCCCATCACGATCGCGCGCTTGTGGTCCTGCAGCGCGCCCGCGACGATCTCGGACGCCGACGCGGTGCCGCCGTCGACGAGCACGACCATCGGGACCTTCTTGACGCCGGCCGGCAGGTCGCGGAACCAATCGTCGCCGCGACGCTGGTAGTTCTCGCGGCTCGCCGTCAGGCGCATGCGCGCGTCGGGCGTGCGGCCGTCGGTGTAGACGACCAGCGAGTCCTTGGGCAGGAACGCCGCGGACACCGCGACCGCCTGGTTGAGCAAGCCGCCCGGATCGGCGCGCACGTCGAGCACGAGGCCCTTGAGCTCGCCCTGCTTGTAGAAATCCTTGAGCACGCGCGCGAGGTCCTCGCCGGTGCGCTCCTGGAAGTTGCGGATGCGGACGTAGCCGTAGCCGGTCTCGAGCATCTTCGCGCGCACGCTCTTGACGTTGATCTCTTCGCGCACGAGCGGGAAGGTGAGCAGGCTCTCGGCGTCCTTGCGCAGGATCGTGAGCGTGATCGGCGTGCCCGGCTTGCCGCGCATCAGCTCGACCGCCTTGTTGAGCGGCATGCCGCGCGTCGCGGTCTCGTCGATCTTGACGATCAGGTCGCCGGTCTTGATGCCGGCGCGGAACGCGGGCGTGTCCTCGATCGGCGAGACGACGCGCACCACGCCGTCCTCGACGCCGACCTCGATGCCGAGGCCGCCGAACTTGCCCTGCGTGCTGACCTGCAGCTCCTTGAACGCGTCGGCGTCCAGGAAGTCGGAGTGCGGGTCGAGCCCGCGCACCATGCCGTTGATGGCCTCGCGGATGAGCTTCTCGTCGCTGACGCTCTCGACGTAGTCGCTCTTGATCTTGCCGAAGACCGCCGAAAGGAGCTGCAGGTCCTCGTAGGGGATCGGCAGCTTGGCGTCGCGTTGCGCGACCGCCGAGAAATTGAGCGTCAGGAGCGCACCGAGCACCGTGCCGAGCCCGATGAGTCCTGCCTTCTTCCATCCGTTGGTCATCGCTTCCTCACTCACCGCGCGGCGTCCCGCGCGAACCACGGCGCTGGGTCGATGGCCCGGCCGTCGTACCTGATTTCAAAGTATACGCCCGGGGTTTCCGCACCGCCGGACGCGCCCGCCTGCGCTACGACCTCACCCGCAGCAACTTGCGCGCCAACGGCGGGAAAGAGGGCCTCGTTGTGGCCATACAGCGTCATGTATCCGTCGCCGTGATCCAGAATCAGCAGGTTACCGAAACCCCTGAGCCAGTCCGCCCACACGACCTGTCCGGCGGCGACGGCCCGGACGCTCGCACCCGCGGCGGTTTCGATGAACCATCCGCGCCACGGTGCGCCCGAACCTTCCCTTGGTACGCCGAACCGGCCCGCGAGTTCCCCTTTCGCCGGCATCAGCAAGTTTCTCATGGAACTGAAGCCTTTTGTCTGATTTTGCTGCCGGTGTCCGTCTGACGGCGGCATGGAAGGGCGTGCGCTCTTCGGGGGCGCGGGACGCGCGAGACGCTCGATAAGTGTGCGCAGCCGCGCCTCGTCCTTCGCTAGCGCGTCGAGCGAAACGCGCTGGCGCCGGATGTCGGTCGAGACCCTTGCGAGCAGCGCTCGCTGGTCGCGCCGCATCGCATCGACGGCCGTCGCCTCGCGCGCGACATCCTTCATCGTCTCGTCGTGCGCGCGTCGGGCGGCTTCCGCCGCGGCGGCGAGCGCCGCGTGGCGCTCGCGATCGCGCCGCCAGCGCTCGATCGCTTCGGCGCGCGCGCGGCCGATCGCGGCGAGGTAGGTCGACAGGCGCGCGACGTCGGCCGGGTCGCGACCCGACAACCACAGCTTGAGCGGTTCGGCGGCCCCTTCGGCGTTCCGGTTGACGACGAGCTTGCCGAGACGCGCCTGGTCGGTCCGCAGCGCGCGCGTCGCGTCGTCGACTGCGGACTGCGCCAGCGACTGGGCGATTTTGGCGGTGTCTCGCGCCCGTTCGGCCTCGACCAGCCGCTTGCGCGCATCGGCAAGCGCCCGGTCGGCCTCGGCGATCGCGTCCATCGCATCCTTGCGCTGGGTCTCGGCCGCGACAAGCGCGGCGCGGGCGCGCTCGGCCCGCGAGCGGACGGCCTCACGCTCGGCCTTCAGCCCGGCGGCATCCTTCGCAGGGGCTGCGTGGGCGTCAATCCCGATCCCGACCGCGACAACAGTGAGCGCACACAGACAGAATCGGATGCGCGCGCCTGCCACGGCGAGCTAGCCCGGCGTCACCAGGGCCCGGCCGGTCATCTCGGCGGGCGGAGGCAGCCGCATCAGCGCCAGCAGCGTGGGCGCGATGTCCTTGAGCGCGCCGCCGGGCGCAACCTTCGCAGGCCGGCCGACGTAGACGAAAGGCACGACGTCGAGCGTGTGCGCGGTGTGCGGCTGGCCGGTCGACGGGTCGTACATCATCTCGACATTGCCGTGGTCGGCCGTGATCACGACTTCGCCGCCGACGCGCCGCGCCGCCTCGACGACGCGCCCGATGCACGCGTCGAGGACCTCGACCGCCTTGATGGCGGCGTCCAGCTTGCCCGTGTGGCCGACCATGTCGCCGTTCGCGTAGTTGCAGACGATCGCGTCGTACTTGCCCGACTCGATCGCCGCGACCAGCTTGTCGGTGACCTCGTACGCGCTCATCTCGGGCTTGAGGTCGTAGGTCGCGACCTTCGGCGACTGCACCAGGATGCGGTCCTCGCCCGGGTAGACGGCCTCGGTGCCGCCGTTGAAGAAATAGGTGACGTGCGCGTACTTCTCGGTCTCGGCGATGCGCAGTTGCGTCCTGCCGTGGCTCGCGAGCCAGGCGCCGAAGCTGTTGTCGACCTTCTGCGGACCGAACGCCACCGGCAAGCGCGCGAAGTCGTCGCCGTAGCGCGTCAGGCATACGAACGCCGCGAGCCTGGGCGTGCGCGCGCGCGGAAAACCGTCGAATCCGGGATCGGTGAGCGCGCGCGTGAGCTGGCGTGCGCGGTCGGCGCGGAAATTCATGAACACCACGACGTCGCCGTCGTCCATGGTCGCGGCGCGGCCGTCCGGACCGGCGACGACGGTCGCCTGCACGAACTCGTCGTTCTCGCCACGCGCGTAGGCCGCCTCGAGCGCGGCGGCGGCGCTTGGCGCCGTGAACGGCGCGCGGCCGTCGACGAGCGCGTCGTAGGCGGGCTCCAGGCGCTCCCAGCGCTTGTCGCGGTCCATCGCGTAATAGCGGCCGGTCACCGTCGCGATGCGCGCGCCCTCGTGCCGAGCGCACTCGCGCTCCATGAAGGCGATCGACGCGGCGGCGCTCCTGGGCGGCGTGTCACGCCCGTCGAGGAACGCATGGACGAAGGTCCTTTCGACGCCGGCCGCCGCGGCGAGCGCGACCATCGCCGCGAGGTGCACCTGGTGGCTATGGACGCCGCCGGGCGAGAGCAACCCGAGCACGTGGACGGCGCGACCGCTCGCATGCGCCAGCAAGAGCGCGTCGTTCAGCACCCGGTTGGCCGCGAACTCGCCGGTCACGATCGCGTGGTCGATGCGCGTCAGGTCCTGGTAGACGACGCGGCCCGCCCCGATGTTGAGGTGGCCGACCTCGGAGTTGCCCATCTGCCCGTCGGGCAGGCCGACGTGCATCTCGGAGGCGTCGATCGTCCCGTGCGCGTGGTGCGCGAGCAGCGCGTTCCAGTTCGGCATCCGCGCGCGCGTGATCGCGTTGTCGGGCGCGTCGGGCCGCGAGCCGAAGCCGTCGAGGATCAGGAGGACGACCGGACGCGGCGTCATCGATGACGCAACTGCGGTGGCGGGGGGAGACATCGTTGCTATCATTCTACCCATGACGCCAATCGATTTCGCCCAGAAGGAATGGCCGCTGATCGCGGTCGCCGTGGTTTCGGGCGCGATGCTCGTGTGGCCGCTCGTCTCGCGGCGGATGTCGCCGATGAAGGACGTCGGCACGCACGCGGCAACGCAGCTCATGAACCGCGACGCGCTCGTGCTCGACGTGCGCGAGCCCAAGGAGATGGTCGGCGGCAAGCTGCCGCACGCGGTGCACATCCCGCTGTCCGAGCTTGACAAGCGCGTCGGCGAGATCGCCTCGCGCGCGGGCAAGCCGGTCGTCGCGTACTGCGCGCGCGGCCAGCGCAGCCGCGGCGCGGGCACCGTGCTCGAGAAGGCGGGCTTCAAGGACATCTACAACCTGCAAGGCGGCCTGGCCGCGTGGCGCGGCGCGGGGCTGCCGCTGGAGCCCTGACGTGGCCACGGTGACGATGTACTCGACGGGCGCATGTCCGTACTGCGTGCAGGCCGAGCGTCTCCTGGCCGCCAAGGGCGTCGTCGGGATCGCCAAGATCCGCGTCGACCTCGAGCCCGCGCGGCGCCAGGAGATGATGGAGCGCACCGGCAGGCGCACCGTGCCGCAGATCTACATCGACGAGTTCCACGTCGGCGGCTACGACGACCTCGTCGCGCTCGACCGCGCCGGGAGGCTCGATCCCCTGCTCAAGCAACGGGTATAATCGAAGGCTTTTCCGCTTACGCCCCAAGGATTGCCATGGCCAGTTCGCTTGCCTCCCCGGTCTCGGTGCAGGTCTCCGTCGAGAAGATCTACGTCAAGGATCTCTCGCTCGAGAACCCGGGCGCCCCGCAGACCTTCCGCCTGTCGGAGGCGCCGGCGATCGAGATCGGCCTGCGCACGCGCGCCGACCAGATCGAGCCCGACGTCTACGAGTGCGTCATGACCGTCACCGTCACCGCGACCGCGGGCGACCGCACCGTGTTCCTGGTCGAGGTCGCGCAGGCCGGCATCTTCTCGATCCAGGGAGCGAACGAGGAGACGCTGCAGCCGGTGCTCGCGATGCACTGCCCGGCGATGCTGTTCCCGTACGCGCGCCAGGCGATCGCGCAAGCGACGATGCTCGCCGGCTTCCCGCCGGTGCAGCTGCAGCCGATCAACTTCGAAGCGCTCTACGCCCAGCAGCTCGCCAACAAGGCGTCCGAGGCCGGGGCGCCCGTCGCCGCCGCGTGATTTTTCCGGGCCGGTTCGCCCGCAGCGCGGCCTTCGCGCTCGCCGTCGCGACGGCGGGCGCGGCGCTGCCGGCGACCGCTGCCGAGTTCCGCGTCACCGCGGACGCTCCCACGACCCTGTACGACGCGCCGTCGGCGCGCGCGCGCCCGCAGTTCGTGTTCGGGCGCGACGTGCCGCTCGAGGTGCTGGTCGTCGTCGACGGCTGGACCAAGGTCCGCGACCTCGGCGGCACGATCGGCTGGATCCCGTCGAAGTCGCTCGCCGACAAGCGCGTGCTGCAGGTGCGCGTGCCGACGGCGGACGTGCGCGCGAGCGCCGACGACGCCGCGCCGCTGGTGTTCCGCGCTGAGCAGAACGTGCTGCTCGAGCTCGCCGAGCCGGCGACGTCGGCCGGCAACACCGCGCAGCCCGGCTGGGTGAAGGTGCGCCACCGCGATGGCGCGACCGGCTTCGCGCGGATCACGCAGCTCTACGGCCTCTAGCGAAGGCCGCAAAAGCGTGGTCGCGGAGGTCGCTGTCGTCGGCGCCGGCGCGTGGGGCACCGCGATCGCCTGCCATCTCGCGGCCCGCGCGCACGCGCATCCGCGCGTCGTGCTGATCGCGCGCTCGCGCGAGCGCGCGAACGAGCTGCGGCGCGACAAGCGCAACGCGCGCTACCTGCCCGAGGTCGCGCTGCCCGAGGCGCTCGCGATCGACCACGACCCCACGCGTGCCGCGCGCGCCGAGGTCGTCTTCATCGCGACGCCGATCAAGGCGCTCGAAGCGATCGCCGGCATGCTCGCCGACGCGGGCGTGCGCGCGCCACTGGTGTGGCTCTCGAAGGGATTCGTTCACTCCGCCTCGTCCGACGGCGAGGCGGCGCTCGCGCATCGTCGCGTCGCGCCTCGCTGGCCCGCGCCGGTCGGCGTCGTGTCGGGACCGAGCTTCGCGGGCGAGGTCGCGCGCGCATTGCCGACCGCGCTCGTGGCCGCGGCGACCGACGCGTCGCTCGCCGCGCGCGCCGCGACGCTCCTGCGCGGCGATACGCTGCGCGTCTACGAGAGCGACGACCTGACCGGCGTCGAGGTGGGCGGCGCGGTGAAGAACGTGCTCGCGATCGCGGCCGGCCTCGCGGACGGCCTGGGGTACGGCCACAACGCGCGCGCCGCGCTGATCACGCGCGGGCTTGCCGAGATCTCGCGCCTCGCGGTCGCCGAAGGGGGCCGGCGCGAGACGCTGATGGGACTCGCCGGCCTGGGCGACCTCGTGCTGACCTGCACCGGCGACGCTTCGCGCAACCGGCAGGTCGGGCTCGGGCTCGCGGCGGGCCGTTCGCTCGACGCGATCCTCGCCTCGCTCGGCCACGTCGCCGAAGGCGTCGACGCGGCGCGCGCGGCACGCGGGCTCGCGCGGAAGCACGGTATCGAGATGCCAATCAGCGAGGCGGTCGCGCGCGTCCTCGACGGCGCACTGCCGGTACGCGACGCGGTCGAGGGATTGCTCAAGCGCGAGCCGAAGGCGGACGAGCGCTAGCGAAAACCGTTCTGCCGCCATGCCTCGTAGACGGCGACGGCGACGGCATTCGACAGGTTGAGGCTGCGCACGTTCGGCCGCATCGGGATGCGCAGCCGGTGGTCGGGCGGAAACGTGTCGAGCACGTCGCGCGACAATCCCGAGGTCTCGCAGCCGAAGACGAGCACGTCGCCAGGCGCGAACGCGACCTCGTGAAGCGTCCGCGTCGCCTGGGTGGTGAACGCGAGCCAGCGCCGCGGGGTCGGAGCGTCGAGCGCGGCGCGGCAGGCCGCGAAATCGCGGTGCGTGCAAAGGCGCGTGTACTCGTGGTAGTCGAGGCCGGCGCGCTTGAGCTCGCGGTCGCCGAGCGTGAACCCGAGCGGCTCGACCAGGTGCAGCTCGGCGCCGGTGTTCGCCGCGAGCCGGATCACGTTGCCCGTGTTGGGCGGGATCTCCGGGTGGACGAGCACGATGGCGAACATCGCGTCCCTCACGCCATCGGGGTGCGCGCGACGACCCACGCTTCGACGTGCGCGGCGCCGGCGCCGCGCAGCACCGCCGCCGCAGCCGAAGCGGTCGCGCCGGTCGTCATCACGTCGTCGACGAGCGCGAGCCGCGCGCCGTCGAACGCCCGCGACGCCGCGAATGCTCCGCGCACGTTGCGCCCGCGCTCGCGCCACGGCAAGGCGGCCTGCGGAACGCCGTGCCTGAGCCTGACCAGTCCGCGCGCGATCGGCAGGCCCGTCGCGTGCGAAAGCGCCTTCGCGATCTCGCGTGCCTGGTTGCAGCCGCGCGCGCGCTGGCGGGCGGCCGCGAGCGGCATCGGCACCAGCGCGTCGACGCGCGGAATCGCGCCCGAGGCCGCGGCGACGCGCGCAAGCTGCGCGCCGAGCGCCCCGGCGAGCGGCAGGTCGGCCGCGTACTTGAGCCGCATTACGAGACGGTCGAGCGGGAACGCGTAGAGACCGGCGGCGATCGCCGCGTCGAAGGCAGGCTGATGCGCGACGCAACGGCCGCACACCGCGCCCGCGGGCGTCGGCAGCGCGCAGCGTGGACATGCGGGACCGGCCGGCGCGATCGCACTCGCGCAACCGTCGCACAGGCACGCGTCGCCGGTCGCGCAGGCGCACAGCGCGCAACGTTGCGGCAGCGCGAACGCGACCGCGGCACGCATCGCGCGCGCGCTGCGGCGACCGATGTTAAGGATTTCCTCGCGCGGATTTGACAAGTTCATCGCCCGGACTCGACACTCGGACCGATTGTAGGTCGTTGCGCCGCTTCGCGTCGCATCAGACCTTCGACCGAGAGCCTGTAACTGCGCGTCCCGATGTTCGACGAACCGTCCGCCGTCAACGACACGCCCGCCACGCGCTCGCAAACGCGCGACACTCCGCGCTGGAGCACCGCCGCGGTCGAGGCGCTGTTCGCGCTGCCGTTCAACGACCTCGTCTTCCGCGCGCAGGAAACGCATCGCGCGCATCATGCGCCGAACGAGGTGCAGCTTTCGACGCTGCTCTCGATCAAGACGGGCGGATGCCCCGAGGACTGCGGCTACTGCCCGCAGGCGGCGCGCTACCACACCGGCGTCGCCAACGAGCCGATGCTGGCGCTCGACGCGGTGCTCGACGCGGCGCGCGCCGCGAAGGCGGCCGGCGCGACGCGGTTCTGCATGGGCGCGGCGTGGCGCGGGCCGAAGGATCGCGACCTCGAGCCGGTGCTCGACATGGTGCGCGGCGTGAAGGACCTCGGGCTCGAGACCTGCTGCACGCTCGGCATGCTGAAGGACGGCCAGGCCGAGGCGCTGGCCGGCGCGGGCCTCGACTACTACAACCACAACCTCGACACGTCGCCCGAGTTCTACGGCGAGATCGTGACGACGCGCGCGCAGCAGGATCGGCTCGACACGCTCGAGCGCGTGCGCACCGCCGGCATGCGCGTGTGCTGCGGCGGCATCGTCGGCATGGGCGAGTCGCGCCGCGCGCGCGCCGCGATGATCGCGCAGCTCGCGGGGCTCGATCCGCCGCCCGAGTCGGTGCCGATCAACCACCTCGTGCAGGTCGCCGGCACGCCGCTCGAAGCGAAGCTCGGCGGCGCGAGCGCGATCGACCCGCTCGAGTTCGTGCGGACGATCGCGGCGGCGCGCATCACGATGCCGCGCGCGATCGTGCGCCTGTCGGCCGGCCGCCGCGAGCTCGGCGAGGCCGTGCAGGCGCTGTGCTTCCTCGCGGGCGCGAACTCGATCTTCTACGGCGACCGCCTGCTCACGACCGGCAATCCCGACGTCGACGACGACCGCGCGCTGTTCGCGAAGCTCGGGCTCGCGCCGGCATGCGCGACGCGCTGATCGAAACGCTCGAGCGCACGCTCGCCGCACGCGCGGCCCAGGGTCTCGGCCGGCGGCGCCGCGTCGTCGGCGCGCGCGCCGGCCCGCGGACGATCGTCGACGGCCGTCCGCTCACCGCGTTCGCGAGCAACGACTACCTCGGGCTCGCCGGCGATCCCGCGCTCGCGCAGGCGGCGGCGGCCGCGGCGCTGCGCTGGGGCGTGGGGTCGACCGCGTCGCACCTCGTGTGCGGCCATTACGCGCCGCACGAGGCGCTCGAGCGCGAGCTGGCCGGCTATGTCGCTCCGTGCGAAGGCGCGCGCGCGGTGACGTTCTCGACCGGCTACCTCGCGAACCTCGCGATCGTGTCCGCGCTCGCCGACCGCGAGACCGAGGTGCACGCCGACAAGCTCAACCACGCGTGCCTCAACGACGGCGCGCTCCTCGCGCGCGCGAAGCTCGTCCGCTACGCGCACGCGGACGTGGGCGCGCTCGCCAGGCGGCTCGCGGCGTCGCGCGCGCGCCGCATGATGATCGCGACCGACGCGGTGTTCAGCATGGACGGGGACCTGGCGCCGCTGCGGGAGCTGCTCGCGCTCGCCGAAGCGCACGACACGTGGCTCGTCGTCGACGATGCGCACGGCTTCGGCGTACTGGGCGGCGGACGCGGCACGCTCGCCGAGCTCAGGCTCGCGTCGCCGCGAATCGTGCTGATGGGCACGCTCGGCAAGGCCGCCGGCGTCGCGGGCGCGTTCGTCGCGGCGCATCCGGCGGTGATCGAGACGATCGTCCAGCTCGCGCGGCCCTACCTTTACACGACCGCGGCGCCGCCGCTGATCGCCGAGACGCTTAGGGTAAGCCTCGAGCGCATTCGGGACGGCGACGCGCTCCGCGCAAGGCTGATGCGCAACGTCGCGCGCTTTCGCGCCGGCGCCGCATCGCTGCCGTGGCGGCTCCCGCCGTCGCGCACGGCCATCCAGCCGCTGATCGTCGGTGGCGCGGCGGAAGCGGTCGCGCTGTCCGATGTGCTCGAGATGCTCGGCGTGTTCGTGCCGGCGATCCGCCCGCCGACCGTGCCCGAAGGCACGGCGCGGCTGCGCGTCTCGCTGTCGGCCGCGCACGGCGACGACGACGTCGACCTGCTGCTCGACGCGCTCGCCGAAGCTGCGCGCGCGACGCGATGAGCGCGTACGTCGAGTCGGTCGGCGCGGGCGCGCCGCTCGTGCTGCTGCACGGCTGGGGATTGCATGGGGGCCTGTTCGCGCCGCTGCTCCCCGGGCTCGCGCGGCGCTTTCGCGTGCACGTCGTCGACCTGCCGGGCCACGGGCATTCGCCGCCCGTCGTGCCGACGACGCTCGACACGCTCGTCGATGCGGTGGCCGACGCGGTCGCGGACGAGCGCCGTCCCCTCGCGGTGCTGGGCTGGTCGCTCGGGGGCCTGTGCGCGATGCGCTGGGCGCTTCGCGATCCCGCGCGCGTCGCCCGGCTCGTGCTCGTGGCGACCTCGCCGCGCTTCGTCTCCGGCGACGGATGGCCGCACGCCATGACCGAAACCACCCTCGCGCGATTCGGCGACGAGTTTGCAGTCTCGTGGAAGCTCACGATGCAGCGCTTCCTCGCGCTTCAGGTGCACGGCAGCGAGTCGGGTCGCGCGACGCTGGCGGCGATGCGCCACCAGTTGTTCGCGCGCGGCGAGCCGTCGCAGGCCGCGCTCGGCGACGCGCTTCGCGTGCTCGCCACGACCGACCTGCGCGGCGAGGTCGGCGCGATCGACGTTCCGACGCTGGTCGTCTCCGGCGAGCGCGACATGCTCGCGCCCGCGGCGGCCGGCGCCTGGCTCGGCGAAGCGATACCCCGGGCGAGCTATGTGCGCATCGATGGCGCGGCGCACGCGCCCTTTCTGTCGCACCGGGAAGCGTTCGACCGCGCGCTCGACGGGTTCCTCGATGCCCGCTGATCGCGCGCCGCCGGATCCGCACACGCCCGAGCCGCGCGCCGTGCGCCGCGCGTTCGGTCGCGCGGCGGCGAGCTACGACGCGGCGGCCGCGCTGCAACGCGAGGTGAGCCGCCGGCTCGCCGAGCGCCTCGACGTCGTCAAGCTCGTGCCTTCCGCCGCGCTCGATGCCGGCTGCGGCACCGGCGAGGCGATGGGCGTGCTCGCGGCGCGCTATCCGGGCGTGCGCCTGGTCGCGCTCGACGCCGCGGCGCCGATGGTCGACGCCGCACGCGAGCGCTGGCAACGCTCGCGCTCGCTCCTGTCGCGGTTGCTCGGCCCGCTCGCGCGCGGCGAGAGAGCGCCGGCGTTCGTCTGCGGCGACGTCACCGCACTGCCACTCGCCCATTCGAGCGTCGAGCTCGTGTGGTCGAACCTCGTGCTGCAGTGGGTCGACGATCCGCGCCGCGCGTTCGAGGAGTTCCGGCGCGTGCTCGCGGTCGGCGGGCTCCTCACGTTCACGACGTTCGGGCCCGACACGCTGAAGGAGCTCGCCCACGCGTTCGCCGGCATCGACGGCTACACGCACGTCAGCCGCTTCGTCGACATGCACGACCTGGGCGACATGCTCGTGCAGGCGGGCTTCGCCGACCCGGTGATGGACATGGAGATGCTGACCGTGACGTATGCGTCGCCCGCCGCGCTGCTCGCCGAGCTCAAGTCGCTCGGCGCGACCAACCAGACGCGCGGGCGTCCGCGCGGCCTGACCGGCAGGCGCCGCCGGCAGGCGCTCGACGCGGCGCTCGCGTCGCTCATGGCCGAAGGCCGCATCCCCGCGACGTTCGAGGTCGTGTACGGCCACGCGTGGAAAGGCGAGCCCAGGCGCACGGCGGAAGGGCTGCCGGTCGTGAAGCTCGAGCGCAGGCCGCGCCCGTGACGACGTCGGGCGTATTCGTCACGGGTACCGACACCGGCGTCGGCAAGACCGTCGTGTGTGTCGCGCTCCTGCGTGCGCTCGTGGCCGGCGGCGTGCGCGCCGTCGGCATGAAGCCGATTGCCGCCGGATTCGACGAAGCCCTGGGCGTCAACGCGGATGTCGCGGCGCTCGCCGCGGCGGGCAACGTCGACGCTCCGCTCGCCGATCGCAATCCCTATGCATTCTCGGAACCGATTGCGCCGCACGTCGCCGCGCATCGCGAAGGCGCGACGATCGACCTCGAGCGCGTCGCGCAAGCGTACGCGCGCCTCGCCGCGCGCGCCGACGTCGTGGTCGTCGAAGGTGCCGGCGGTCCGCTCGTGCCGATCGGCCCGCGCCACGACATGCTGGACATTCCGAGGCGCCTCGCGCTTCCGGTCGTGCTGGTCGTCGGCGTGCGCCTCGGCTGCCTGAGCCACGCGCTGTCCGCCGAGCTCGCGGTGCGCGCGCGCGGATTGCGGCTCGCCGGCTGGATCGCGACCCGCGTCGACCCCGCGATGGCGCAGGCGAATGCGAGCGTGGCGGCGCTGCGCGAGCGGCTGCCCGCGCCGCTGCTCGCCGATCTCGCCGGCGCCGACGCGCCGATCCCGCGGGAAGCCCTGCGCCTCGCGGGGTTACCCGGCGAAACGTGCTAACATTTCGCGTTCCGCGCCGGAAGTCTCGCGGTCGCGGCGAAACTCGATCTTTCGCGATGTCCGTCACGGTCAGCCTCCCGCCCCCCGACGCCGCCTCCGTCGTCGCCCGTCGCAACAGCTCGCTCGCGCCGCGTCAACGCTGGACGCTCTACGGCGCGCTCGCGGCCGGCAGCCTCGCGATGGCGATCGGGTTCGTCGCCGCCGGCGTATGGCCGGTGCTCCCGTATTCGATCGTCGAGCTCGTCGCGCTGGCCGCGGCGTTCGCGTGGATCGAGCGGCGCGCGAACGACAGCGACTCGCTGACGCTCGAGGGCGACCGCGTGGTGGTCGAGCAGCGGCGCGCGGGGCGCGCGACTCGGGCCGAGCTCTCGCGGCATTGGCTGCGCGTCGAGGTCGACGAGGAACGATGGACGCACGAGCCGCGGCTCGTGCTGAAGAGCGGGCGGGACGCGGTGCGCTTCGGCGACGCGGTGCCGGCCAGCGAGCGCCTGGCGCTCGCCCGCACGATCAGGGGCATGCTCGCGGCGCGCTAGGCGCGGCGGGCATTCGGTCGACGGATTCGTAAAAAGGCAGGGGTCGAGTTCATGAAGCGCTTCACCAGGGGAGGACGGGGCCTGCGCGCCGCCGCCGCCGTCGCCGCGGGCTTGCCGGCCCTCGCGCACGCCGCGCGCGACTACAACCTGCAGACGCCGATCACGTCGATCGCGAAGCAGCAGTACGACCTGCACATGTTCATCTTCTGGATCTGTGCGGTCATCTTCGTCGGCGTGTTCGGCGTGATGTTCTATTCGCTGTACAAGCACCGCAAGTCGGTGGGCCACCAGGCCGAGCAGTTCCACGAGAACACCGTGGTCGAGATCGTGTGGACGGTGATCCCGTTCCTGATCCTGCTGTTCATGGCGTACCCGGCGACCAAGACGATCCTCGCGATGAAGGACACGAGCGCCTCCGAGCTCACGATCAAGGTCACCGGCTACCAGTGGAAGTGGAACTACGACTACCTGCAGGACGGGTTCGGCTACTACTCGTCGCTGTCGACGCCGGTCGCGCAGATCGAGAATCGCGAGCCGAAGGGCGAGCACTACCTGCTCGAGGTCGACAACCCGATGGTCGTGCCGGTCGACACCAAGGTGCGCGTGCTCATCACCGCGGGCGACGTGCTGCACGCGTGGTGGGTGCCGGCGCTCGGCGTCAAGCAGGACGCGATCCCGGGCTTCGTGCGCGACAGCTGGTTCCGTGCCGAGCAGATCGGCATCTACCGCGGCCAATGCGCCGAGCTCTGCGGCAAGGAGCACGGCTTCATGCCGATCGTCGTCGAGGTCAAGTCGAAGGCCGACTACGCGAAGTGGGCCGCCGAGCAGAAGCAGAAGAACGCCGTCGCCGCGGACGACCCGGCGAAGGTGTGGGACATGAAGGATCTCGTCGCGAGCGGCGAGAAGGTGTTCGCCGCGAACTGCGCGGCGTGCCACCAGGCGAACGGGAAGGGCGTGCCCAATGCGTTCCCGGCGCTCGACGGTTCGAAGGTGGTCCTCGGGCCGCCCGCCGACCAGATCCACCTCGTGCTGAACGGCAAGGCGGGCACGGCGATGGCATCGTTCAAGGGGCTGAGCAACGCCGACCTCGCCTCCGTCATCACCTACACGCGGAACGCCTGGAGCAACAAGACCGGCCAGGCGGTCCAGCCCGCGCAGATCCAGGCGGCGCGGTGACGCGCGAGCGTACCGCCCCGAAGCGAGCCCCAGGAGAACGTCGATGAGCAGCATCCCGCACGAAACCGCCGCCGGCCACGACCACGGCCACGACGATCACGCGCACCACTATCCCGGCGGGATGCTGCGCTGGATCACGACGACCAACCACAAGGACATCGGCACGATGTACCTGTGGTTCAGCTTCACGATGTTCATGGTCGGCGGCGTGATGGCGATGACGATCCGCGCCGAGCTGTTCCAGCCCGGCCTGCAGCTCGTCCACCCCGAGTTCTTCAACCAGATGACCTCGCTGCACGGGCTCATCATGGTGTTCGGCGCGATCATGCCCGCGGCGGTGGGCTTCGCGAACTGGATGATCCCGCTGATGATCGGCGCACCCGACATGGCGTTCGCGCGCATGAACAACTGGAGCTTCTGGCTGTTGCCCCCGGCCGCGATCATGCTGGTCACGTCGCTGTTCGTTCCCGGCGGCGCAGTCTCCGCCGGCTGGACCCTCTACCCGCCGCTGACGATCCAGAACGGCATGGGGATGGATCTCGCGATCTTCGCGATCCACATCATGGGCGCGTCGTCGATCATGGGGTCGATCAACATCATCACGACGCTCCTGAACCTGCGCGCGCCGGGCATGACGCTGATGAAGATGCCGCTGTTCTGCTGGACCTGGCTCATCACCGCGTACCTGCTGATCGCCGTGATGCCGGTGCTGGCCGGGGGCGTGACGATGCTCCTGACCGACCGCCACTTCGGCACGTCGTTCTTCAACGCGGCCGGCGGCGGCGACCCGGTGCTGTTCCAGCACATCTTCTGGTTCTTCGGGCACCCCGAGGTCTACATCATCATCCTGCCGGCGTTCGGCATCATCTCGGAGATCCTGCCGGTCTACTCCCGGAAGCCG
>DATBSV010000459.1:0-11381 GCA_036559685.1 Casimicrobiaceae bacterium | reverse complement strand
TGCCGGACGGCCGGCACTTCGCCACGTGGCACGACCCGTTCCCGAAGCCCGCGTACCTGTTCGCGTGCGTGGCCGGCGACCTCGCGTCGCTCGAGGACACGTTCACGACGATGTCGGGGCGACGCGTGCACCTCGCGATCTACTCGACGCCCGCGAACATCCCGCGCTGCCACTGGGCCATGGAGTGCCTCAAGCGCGCGATGCGGTGGGACGAGGAGCGGTTCGGCCGCGAGTACGACCTCGACCGCTTCATGATCTTCTGCGCCGACGACTTCAACATGGTCGCGATGGAGAACAAGGGCCTCAACATCTTCAACAGCCGGCTCGTGCTCGCCGACCCGGCCACCGCGACCGACGACGACTACGGCGCGATCGAGGCGGTGATCGGCCACGAGTACTTCCACAACTGGACCGGCAACCGCGTGACCTGCCGCGACTGGTTCCAGCTTTCGCTCAAGGAAGGGCTGACGGTCTTCCGCGACCAGGAATTCTCGAGCGACATGGGCTCGCGCGCGGTCGAGCGCATCGGCGCGGTCGAGAACCTGCGCCGCATGCAGATGCCCGAGGACGCGGGCCCGATGGCGCACCCGGTGCGCCCCGACGAGTACCAGGAGATCAACAACTTCTATACGGCCACCGTGTACGAGAAGGGCGCCGAGGTCATCCGGATGCAGCACGCGCTGCTGGGCCCGAGGCGCTTCCGGCGCGGCATGGACCTTTACTTCGAGCGCCACGACGGCCAGGCCGTCACGTGCGACGACTTCGTGCAGGCGATGGCCGACGCGTCGGGTGTCGACCTCACGCAGTTCCGCCGCTGGTACGCGCAGGCCGGCACGCCGGTCGTGCGCGCGCGCGGCAGCTACGACGCCGCCGCGCAGCGCTACACGCTCGCGCTCGAGCAGCGCTGCGATCCGACGCCCGGCCAGAGCGCCAAGCTGCCGTTCCACATTCCGCTCGCGGTCGGGCTCGTCGGCCCCGACGGCCAGGACCTCGACCTCGACGTGGAAGGCGTCTCGGCCGATTCGTCGACCGACATCGTGCTCAACCTGGTCGAGGCGGCGCAGACCTTCCAGTTCGCGAACGTCCCGTCACCGCCGGTGCCGTCGCTCGGCCGCGGCTACTCGGCGCCGGTGCGCGTCGAGTTCGATTACGACGAGAATGCACTTTCGTTGCTCGCCGCGCACGACAGCGACCCGGTCAACCGCTGGGACGCGGCGCAGCGCATGTTCACGCTCGCGATCCGCGCGATCGCGGCCGGGCACCGCGAGGGGCGCGCTACGTCGCCGCCGCAGGGTCTCGTCGACGTCATCGCCGCGCTCCTCGACGACCACGCGAGGGATCCGGCGCTGATCGCGCTCGCGCTTTGCCCGCCGGATCCTGCGTACGTCGCGTCGCTCGACGCGGTGATCGACGTCGACGGCATCGACCATGCGCGCGCATTCGTCATCCGCGAGCTCGCGCGCGCGCTGCCCGACCGGTTCGAGCGCGTCTACCGCGCGCAGCGGCGCAGCGGCCGCTACGAGCCCACGCCCGCGCAGATGGCGCAGCGCCGGCTCGCCAACGTGTGCCTGCGCTACCTCGCCGAACGCGGCGACACCGCCGGTCGCGCGCTCGCGGTCGACCAGTACGAGACCGCGGACAACATGACCGAGACGATCGGCGCGCTCGGCGCACTCGCCGACGCCACCTCGCCCGAACGCGACGACCTCTACGCGCGCTTCGAGGGGCGCTGGCGCGACGAGCCGCTCGTGCTCGACAAGTGGTTCGCGCTCGAGGCCGTGAGCCGCCGGCCCGGCACGCTCGCGCGCGTGCGCCAGCTCGTCGGCCACCCGCGCTTCAACGTCAAGAATCCCAACCGCGTGCGTTCGCTCGTCGGGGCGTTCGCGCTGCGCAACTTCGCGCGCTTCCACGCGGCCGACGGCTCGGGCTACGCGTTCGTCGCCGACCAGGTGCTCGCGCTCGACCCGATGAATCCCCAGCTCGCCGCGCGCATCGCCGGCGCGTTCGAGCTGTGGAAGCGCTTCGACGAGCCGCGGCGCGGCCGCGCGTCGATCGAGCTCAAGCGCATCGCCGCCGCCCCGGCGCTGTCGCCCGACGTCACCGAGATCGTGACGCGCAGCCTGGCGGATTAGACGCGTTTCTCGCGTCCCGCGACGTTCGGCTCCTGCAAGTCCTGGAGCACGGCGCGGTAGACCCAGCCGCCCGCAACCGCGCCTGCGATCGGCACGACCCAGAACACCCAAAGCTGCGCGAGCGCCCAGCCGCCGACGAACAGCGCGGGACCGGTGCTGCGCGCCGGGTTCACGGAAGTGTTGGTGACCGGGATGCTGATCAGGTGGATTAGCGTCAGCGCGAGCCCGATCGCGAGCCCCGCGAATTCCACCGGCGCGCGCGTGTGCGTCGACCCGAGGATGACGACGATGAACATGAACGTCATCACGAACTCGCACACGATCGCCGCCGCGAGCGAGTAGCTCCCCGGCGAGTGCTCGCCATAGCCGTTCGACGCGAAGCCGCCGGCGAGGCTGAAGTCCGCGCGACCGCTCGCGATCAGGTAGAGCACGCCGGCCGCGACAATCGCGCCGGCCACCTGCGCGATGATGTACGACGGCAGGTCGCGCGCCTGGAAGCGGCCGCCCGCCCACAATCCGATCGACACCGCGGGATTGAAGTGTCCGCCCGACACCGGCCCGAGCGCGTAGGCGGCGGTCAGCACCGTCAGCCCGAACGCGAGCGACACACCGGTGAACCCGATGCCGAGCCCGGGAAACGCCGCGGCGAGCACCGCGCTACCGCATCCGCCGAGCACCAGCCAGAACGTTCCGAGGAATTCGGCAACGAGTTTCGCGAGCATCGTCGTTCCTTTCTTCGAGGAGTAGTCCCGCTGGTCGTGCGCACGATAGCGCGCGCCGCGCGCACGTACGCTGCCCGCGAGGGCAAACCGTCCTCAGTGCGCGTTGTTCGGCGCCTCGACGCTGGCGATGAAGTCCACGAGCCGGCGGCCCGAGAACGGCTTGACGAGGTAGGCGATCACGCCGAGCTCGTCGGCGGCCTCGCGCAGGTGCCTCCGGTCGTGCGCGGTGATCAGGATGACCGGCGTGTCGGCGCCCCCCGGCGTCCCGCGGATGCGCTCGCAGAGCTCGACGCCCGACATGCCCGGGAGCGCGACGTCGAGCACGACGCAGCGTGCCCCGGCGAACACGTCCGCGTCGATCGCCGCTTCCGCGCTCGCGTACAACAGCGTGCGATAGCCGCTCGCGTCGAGCACGCTGTGCAGCGCCTCGCGCATCTGCGCATCATCCTCGACGACGACGACGGTCCGGTTCGACGTCACGCTGGCCCGATCGCTGGTCCGAACGGACTCCAGCATCGCGCGCATTCGGCGCCGCCGCCAGCCGCTCGCGGTGCCGCGTCGAACGCCCCGTCGGGCCGGAAGCGCCCTTAGGCTCTGCGCGACGTCGTGCGCGAGCGCTCGTCCGCGAGCAGCGCCAGGTCGGCGGCCGACGCCGCGCCGAGCTTCGCCATCAGCTGCGCGCGATGCGTCTTCACGGTGCGCTCGGCGATGTGAAGATCGCCGGCGATCTGCTTGTTGAGGCGGCCCGAGACGACGCCGTCGAGGATCGCCTGCTCGCGCTGCGTCAACGACGCGAAGCGCGCCTCGATCGTCGTGTGCCGCGCGCGCTCGCGCCGCCAATCCGCATCCCGTTCGTGAGCCGCGTGAATGGCACCCAGCAGCGTTTCGCGGTCGACCGGCTTGGTCAGCACGTCGAGCGCGCCGCGCTTCATCGCGCGCGCGGTCATCGGCACGTCGCCGTAGCCGGTCAGGAACACGACCGGCATCCCGCCGGCGTCGCGCGCGAGCGCCTCCTGGAGCTCGAGCCCGTTGGGGCCGGGCATCTTCAGGTCCAGCAGGATGCAGCCCGGTCCCTGCGGGGGGCCCGACAGCAGGAAGGCGCCGGCCGACTCGTACTGCTTCACTTCGTAGCCGGCGAGCTCCAGCACCTCGGTGAGCGCGCCGCGGAACATCGCGTCGTCGTCGACGAAATGGATCGTCGGGCGCGACGTCGTCATCGGCGCCGCGTCGTCGTGGTCGTGGTCGAGCATCGTGGTCATTGCGGGTCCTCCGGGCATAGGAATCGGGTCATGCGGCGATGCGCGCCGCGGCGGGCGGGTCGCCGAGCGGCAGCGCGACGGCGAACGTGGCGCCGCCGTGGCTGTTGTTGCGCGCCTGGATGCGGCCTCCGTGGGCCTTGACGATCGAGTGCGAGACCGACAGGCCGAGCCCCATCCCGTTCGTCTTGGTCGTGAAGAACGATTCGAACAGGCGCGGCAGGTCTTCCTCGGCGATCCCCTCGCCGCGGTCGGAGACCTGAAGCACCGCCATACCCTCGCCGTCGCTCGCGACGCGCACGCGGATGCGGCGCCGCTCGGAGGGCGCGTTGCCGATCGCGTCCATCGCGTTCAGGAGCAGGTTGAGCACGACCTGCTGGATCTGCACGGCGTCGCCTTCGAGCCACAGCGGGCGCTGCGCCGACGAGCTCTCGATCCCGATGCGACGGCGGCGCAGCTCGGCGTCGACCATGCGCAGCACGTCGTCGACGGTCTCGTTGAGGTCGAAGGTCTGGCGCGTCGGCTCGTGCTTGTGCAGGAGCGTCCGCAGGCGCCGCACGACCTCGCTCGCGCGGTGATTCGCCGCGCGGATGTTGGCGAGGATCTCGCGCACGCGCTCGAGGCGCGGCGACGGGCTCTCGAGCAGCATCTCGGCCGCGTCGGCGCTGCTCTGCACCGCGCCGAGCGGCTGGTTGATCTCGTGCGAGATCGCGGCAGTCAGCTCGCCGACGGCGGCGAGCCGCGCCGCGTGGGCGAGCTCGACGCGCATGCGCTGCGTCTCGAGCGCGGCATGGCGCTTCTGCCGCCATTGGTACAGCAGCAGACCGAGGAGCACGGCCTGCAGGATGATCAGCGCGAGCGCCCCGCTCGCCTGCCATGGGTACAACTCGAGGAGTCCCGCTTCGCGGAACGCCTGCACGCAATCGTCGGGGAGACGCCCCGCCGGGATGCCCCAGCGCTCGAGCTGTCGCACGTCGACGGCGCACGTCGGCCGCGCGCCGGCCCGCGGCGGCGCGTCGGGCGCCACGCGCTGAGTGAGCACGTCCGCGGCGAGCTCGCCGGCGATGCGCCCCTGCTCGGCCGATTCCATCAGCGCGCCGCCGACGAAGCCCCGCCCGAGCAGGCTGTCGAAGTGGCCGTACATCGGCGCGCTCGACGACGCCGCGAGGAGCCCGCCCACGTCGGCGGGGAAATAGGTCGCGCCGTTGGTGTCCCGAGCGAAGCCCTCGTACATCACGATCGAGTCGCGCGGCAGCACGGCGAGCGCGGCGCGCACCTCAGCGAGGGGAAGATGGTCGAGCCGCACGACTTCCAGTCCGTTCGCGTCGCGCGCCACCGCGTCGACCATGCGCTTCGCGCGCGCCTGGTCGCCGGCGCCGAAGCCCGCCACGATCGCGATGCGCTTCGCATCGGGCTGCAGCCGGCGCGCGAGCGCGAGCGATTCGTCGGCTTCGGGATACGCGAGGATGCCGGTCACGCGCGGCGGGTGCGGCTCGCCGAACGGCGGGTCCGACGACATCACCTGGTAGACGATCGGCGCGTCGGACCACAGCTCGGCGCGGTACTTGAGCGCGAAGTCGAGGCCGAACGAGCCGATCGCGACGATCGCATCGACCTGCACGCCGGTGTACTTGGCCTTCATCAGCTCGAGGAACGCGCCCTCGAGCTCGGGCGTGCCGTAGCGCGTCGCGTCGAGCGACTCCATCGTGACGTCGACGATGCGCGGCGAATGGGCGGTCAGCGCGCGCCGCAACGCCTGGGCGCGGGACGCCGCCGCGGGCATGAGCGGATCGGCGCCCTGAATGACCACGACGCGGTAGGGGCTTTCAACCGTTGGCGCTGCCAAGGCGGGCAGGCCCAACGACAGGACGATGGCAACAGCGGAAATCGAGAGCGAGCGCATGGCCACGGAGGAGAGCGCGCGACGGGTCTGAGCGGGGTTCTAGCGCGTCGTCGGGCAGTTGTCCACCACATCCGTCCTGCGGTTAATAGGCAAGGTCCTGCCTATTACGAGCGTGAGCGCCCGCGGCCCGCCCGTCGCACCCGATCGCGCCCGGCGCCCGTTCGGCGCGCTTCGTCGCATCGCTCCCGCGCGGTCCGCGCGCGTGCCTAGGATCGAATGGGGAATCCCCAATCACGGAGAAACGCCATGCTTCGCTTCCATACTCGTGTCGCCCTCGCCGTCCCGTTCCTCGCCGCCGCCGCGATCGCCTACGCGCAGTCGGATCCCGCCGCCGCCCGATGGGCCTGCATGGCCGGCGGCAAGGACGTCTCGATCCAGTTCGCCGGCGCCGAGGCGACCGTCATGCTGGGAAGCGAGAAGCGCGTCCTGAAGAAGCAGGAGTCCGCGAAGGGCTCGAGCTACTCCGACGGCACGCTGGGCCTGAAGATGCGCGACCGCGACCCGTCGCGCAACGCCGCGCTGGTCGACGAGTACGGCCAGGTGACGACGCTGATGCGCTGCATTCCCGCCGCGGGCTGACGCTACCAATAGGTTTCCAGCGTGATGTGCCCCGGCTCGCGGCGCCGGTGGCGCTTCATGCCGCGCGAGGCGAGCGCGGCCTGGACGTCGTCGACCATCGCCGGGTTGCCGCACAGCATCGCGTGAGCGTTGTCCGCGGTCAGCGGCACGCCCGCGCGTGACTCTAGGCGGCCGTCGGCGATCAGCGCGGGAATGCGGCCGGGCAACGCGCCGGGGTGCAGCTCGCGGCTGACGATCGGCACGAACGAGAACGCGCCGTGGCGCTCGCGCGCGACGCCGGCGATCGCGTCGGCGTAGTTGAGCGCGGACGCGTGGCGCACCGCGTGCACGAGCACGATGCGTCCGAACTTCTCCCACGCCTCCTGCGTGCGCAGGATCGACAGGAACGGTCCGATGCCGGTCCCGGTCGAGATGCACCACAGTACCTCGGCCTGCGGCACCTCCGGAACGCTGAAGAACCCGTTCGCGCGCGCGCCGAGCCAGACCGGATCGCCGGGATTCAGCACCGCGAGCCGCGCCGAGAGGGGGCCGCCGGGCACGACGTTGAAGTAGAACTCGTGGTTGGGCGCGTGCGGCGGATTCACGAACGAGTACGGCCGCCCGAGCATCGGATCCTTCTCGCCTGGCGGCGCCGGGAGCCCCAGGCGCGCGAACTGGCCCGCGACGAACGTGAGCTCGGGCGCCTCGACCTCGAGCGAGTGCAGCGAGTCGGTCCAGTCGCGGCGCGCGGCGACGCGGCCTTGCAGCCATTGAGCCATTGGGGGAGGCGTGACGGGGGCGAACGCTAGAATCGCGATTATGCCTACCGGTCCCGCGGCGCGAGTCGCCCTGCGAACGCCGACCGCCGCGGAGGCCGCGGCGTTCATCGCGGCCGCCAAGGCGAGCCGAAGGATGCACGGCTCGTGGGTCCAGGCGCCGTCGACGCCCGCCGAGTACCGAGCGTACCTGCGGCGCTACGGCAAGCCCGGCGCCGCGCCGACGCACGTCGGGCTCGTCGCCGTGCGCCGCTCGGACGGCGCGCTGATCGGGGTGTTCAATTTCAGCAACCTCGTGCGCGGCGCGTTCCGAAGCGCGTACCTCGGCTACTACGCCTTCGCCCCGCACACCGGCCAGGGCTACATGACCGAGGCGTTCGGTCGCGCGCTCGACTACGCGTTCAACCGCCTGAAGCTCCATCGCGTCGAGGCGAACGTGCAGCCGGGCAATGCGCGCAGCAACGCGCTGGTGACGCGCGTCGGGTTCACGCGCGAGGGCTATTCGCGCCGCTACATCCGCATCGCCGGCCGCTGGCGCGACCACGTGCGCTACGCGATGCTCGCCGAGGACTGGCGCGAGCGGAAGCGCGCCTCGCGAAGGCGCCGGTGAATCGACATCCCTGCGAAGCGCGATCGGCGGCCGACGGGCCGCCCCTAGGCCGCCGCGCCCCCTGGGGGGAGGCACGCGCAGCGTGCATCGGGGGGATCCTGCTGGTTGCGGGTTGCGCGTCGGCGCCGCCCGATCCGGACGCCGCACGCGCGATCGAAGGCCTCGAGATCGCGCCGTACCGCGCGCACGAGACCTGCTTCAAGCTCGCCGACGGCGATCGCCTAGACTGGCGTTTCGAGTCGCGCGCGCCGGTCGACTTCAACCTGCATTACCACGAGGGCGCGACCGTCATCATGCCGGTGACGCTGATCGCGAGCACCGGCAGCGCGGGCATCTACCGGGCCATCGTCCCGCAGGATTACTGCGCGATGTGGGAGGCCGGGAACGCCGGCGCGATCGTCACCTACCGGATCAAGCCGATCCGCGTCGCGCAATGACACCAGGAGCGCTGCTGTTCGACCTGGACGGCACGCTGACCGACAACTACCTCGGCATCGCCCGTTCGATCGTCTATGCGCTCGATCGGCTGGGCATCGAGGCGCCGGACGCGGTCGTGCTGCGCCGTTGCGTCGGCCCGCCGCTGCGCGCCTCGTTCGCGGCCCTGCTCGACACCGACGACGCCGAGGCGATCGAGCAGGCGATCGCGCTGTACCGCGAGCGCTTCGCCGACGTCGGCTGGCGCGAGAACGTCGTGTACGACGGCATCCCCGAGGCGCTTGCCGTGCTCGCGGCGCGCGACCGGCCGATGTACCTTTGCACGTCCAAGCCCGAGGTGTACGCGCGGCGCATCGTCGCGCTGTTCGGCTTCCACGATCACCTTCGCGGCGTCTACGGCGCCGACCTCGCGGGACGCTACGACGACAAGGCGACGCTGCTCGCGCACCTCGCGTCGCAGGAACGCATCGTCCCCGCGCACGCGGTCATGATCGGCGACCGCCATCACGACGTGCGCGCGGCGCGCGCGAACGGCGCGCGCGCGATCGGCGTTCTCTGGGGCTACGGCTCGGCCGAGGAGCTCGCGGAGGCCGACGCGCAGGTCCGCACGCCGGCGGAGCTCGTCGAGGCGCTCTCCCGCTACGATTCCGCGAGCGGCTTGCCGAGCTCCGGCCAGGCATAGGTCGCGCCGTTCACGAGCTTTTTCGCGAGCACGACCTTGTCGGCGATCTTCGCCGCGGCGACGTCGGGCGCGACCAGCCGGCGGTCGGCGTGAAACGCGCGGAACATCGCGATCGCCGGCACCTCGGCCTCGCTCTTCGACCGCATGCTCGTCTGCATGTCGGTGTCGACGACGCCGGGCCGCAGCGAGATCGCCGCGAATCGCGCGTCGTTGACCTCGGCCGCGATCACGCGCGTCAACATCTCGAGCCCCGCCTTCGCCGCGCAATAGGGCCCTACGCCCGCGATCGGCGAGCGCGCCGCACCCGACGACACGTTGACGATGCGCCGCTCGATCGACGCGTCGGCGAAAACGCGCAGGAACAGCGAGCAGAGCGCCTCCGGCGCCGCGAGGTTGACGGCGAGCGACCGCGCGACCGACGCGCTGTCGTGCAGTCGCACGAGCCCCATCGGCTCGGTCGTCGCGGCATTGTTGACGAGGCACACCGACGCGGGCTTGCGCGCCGCCAGCGCGCGGAACGCCGGTTCGAGCGCCGCGTCGAGCCCCGCCACGTCGGCGAGATCGGCGCGGGCGAGCGAGAAGCTGCCGCTCTCGAGCCCCGGCGCGCTCGTGCGCCCGATGCCGAGCACGTCGACGCCGCGCTCGACGAGCGCAAGGGCGAGCGCGGCGCCGAGGCCCCGCGACACGCCGGTCAGGATCACCGCTTTCATCCAGTCCCTACCGTCCGCTCATCGCGCCGAACACGATCACCAGCACGATCACCGCGAGCACGATCAACGCGATCTTCCACGCGCTCTTCGGGTATTCGCCGTCGACCTTGCCGGTGACGCCGTTGATCGCGCACTGGAACGCGCGCCGGCCGTAATCGTACGACAGCAGCCAGGCCGGCGCGAGGATGTGCTTGTAGGTCTGCCCTGCCCAATCGGCGCGGACGGCGAGGTTGCGGTAGGTGTCGCCGGGGATCTGCTGCGCGCACAGCGACTCGAGCTTCGCGTTCATCGCGGCGCGCGCGCGCTCGGCCGCACCGGCGAGATCGATCTGGTAGCGCTCGACGACCCAGCCCGCGACGTAGCCCGGGTCGTACGAGCGGAGCTCGGCGGTCGGGAACGGCTCGATGCCGCGCACGAGGTTCGCGTGCACGCCGACCGAAGCGCATACGAGGTCGTCGTCGAAGAAGTGCGACACGTGCCCTTCCGCCGGCACCCAGCGCACGTTGCGCACCTGGCGCGTGCGCAGCTGCCCGTTCTCGTAATACGACTCGGTCGTGTAGTAGTAGTGGCCGGCGTCCGCGGTCCAGTCGGCCTCGACCTTCGCGTCGAACGTCCAGTACGGCAGGTAGACGCCGCGCACCGTGTCGGTCAGCGCCTTGCGCTTGAGCGCCCCCGGTGCGAGCCACAGGCGGCCGAACCACGCGCGGAGCTTGTCGCGTGCGTCGCTCCCGGTCACGCGGAACGGCAGGATGCTCTCGGGGCGGAACGCCGGAGCGGTCTCGTCGTAGGGCACGAGCTGCGCCGATCCGCAGAACTCGCAGTTCTGCGCCTGGCGCGACGGGTCGAGCACCGAGATCGCACGGCAGCTCTGGCAGCGCACCTGCCGCTTCTGCGCGGCCCATCCGGTCGCGCTCGCCGCGTGCACCGCGAGTCCCTGCGCGAGATCGTGCTCGCGTATTGCGTTCGCGATGTCCGCCGGCGCCGGCGACTCGGTGCCGCAGAACGGGCACACGAGCTTCTGCTTGCCGGGATGCCAGTTCGCCTCGCCCCCGCACGCGGGGCAGGCGAACTTCATCAACGCATCGGTTTCGGGCGCCTGTCGCGGCGCCTCCGCCGTCATTGGATGACGTAGCCGACGACCTGCCACTTTCCGCCGACGCGCTCGAGCGTCACGAGCTCGCGGCCGACCGACTTGTTCGCCCAAGACGTGCGGTAGGCGATCAGCGCGTAGTCGCTGTCGGGCTGGCCGGGCAGCTTCGTCGTGAACGTCGTCTGGTTGACGGTCCGCTGCACGAGCGCGCCGAGCGGGAAGCGGACGAGCTTCACCGCATCGTTCCAACGGCTCGGCGTCAGCGCCGTGCGGAACCTGGGGCCGGCCGCTGCGTACGACGCCTCGGCGTCGAGCTTGTCGGCGATCGCGAGCCACGCGCGTGCCGCGGCCTGCGCCTCCGACGCGCGCGGATCCTGCGCACGCGCGAGCGGCGCGACGAGCAAGCCTGCGATCGCCGCGAGCGCGGCGCGGCGTTTCGCGTCGACCCTCATGTGTGCAGGAACGCGTCGACCGCGGCGCGCGTCACGCGCCACTGCGTTCCGATCC
>DATBSV010000458.1:0-8888 GCA_036559685.1 Casimicrobiaceae bacterium | reverse complement strand
CGCGATGTCCGCGGCCTTGGTGCGCGCGACACCGACGAAGGCGCCGCGCCGGACGCCGGCCGCGACGAGCGCGTGCGCAAGCCGGTTGGCGCGCGCATCGAGCGTCGCGTAGTCGAGCGCGCCGATCGCGATCGCGCCCGGCCGCTCTGCCGCCATGGCGGCCACTCGCGCGTGCAACGTCATCGCCGAGGAAAAGTCGGTCGCCGCGCGGTTGGCGTCGACGACCACGCGTCGGCGCATCGCATCGTCGACGAGCGATGCCGCGTCGATCGACGCCGCCGGCGCGGCGGCGAAAGCCGCCACGAGCGTCGCGTAGTCGCGCGCCATCCGCTCGACCGTCGACGCGTCGAACAGGTCGGCGCAGTACTCCCAGTGCGCCGTCACGCCGCCGGCCGCATCGACGAGCGACAGCGTCAGGTCGAATTTCGCGCGCCCGTGGCGGCCGGGGTCGCGGCGCACGGTCGCGCCTTCGAGCGCCAGCTCGCCGGCGTCCGATTCGCGCATCGTGAACGCCGTCTGGAAGAGCGGGTTGCGCGACGCGTCGCGCGCGACGCCGAGCGCTTCGACCAACCGCTCGAACGGCACGTCCTGGCGCGAGAGTGCATCGAGGACCGCGTCGCGCATGCGGACGAGCGCGTCGGCGAAGCTCGGCGAACCGGCGAGGTCGGCGCGGATCACCAGCGTGTTGGCGAAGAAGCCGATCAGCCGCGCGACCTCGGGACGCGCACGGCCGGCAACCGGCGTGCCGATCGGAACATCGCCTTCGCCGGACAGGCGCGCGAGCAGTGCGGCGTACGCGGCGAGGAACGCCATGAACGGCGTCGCCCCGTGCTTGCGCGCGGTCGCCTTCATCGCTGCGGTTGCGTCGGAGGGCAGGCGTTGCGACACGACGCCACCGCGGAAGCTCTGCGCGGCGGGACGCGCACGGTCGGCGGGCAGCGCGAGGGTGGGCAGGTCGGCCAGCTTGCGCTTCCATGCGTCGATAGCGGCGTCGAGCGCGTCGCCGCCGAGCGCACGCCGCTGCCACGCGGCGTAGTCCGCGTAGTCGACGGGCAGCGGCCCCCAGGCTGGCGCACTCGCCGCGCGGACCGCCGCATAGGCCAGGCTCAGTTCCTCCTGGAAGATCCCCGACGACAGGCCGTCGTTCATGATGTGGTGCCACACGCGCAAGAGCGCGTGGCGTCGCGGCCCGAGCGCGAAGAGCGCGATGCGCACCGGCGGCCCGGCCGCGAGGTCGAACGGTCGCGACATCCGCTCGGCGACCGCAGCCTCGAGCCGCGCGTCAGCGTGCTCGCCCAGGTCGACGACCTCGAGCACGACGTCGCCGACCGCCCCGACGACCTGACGCGGCTCGCCTTGCGCGACGACGTAGCGCGTGCGCAGCACGGCCTGCCGCTCGACGACCAGCGCGAGCGCGCGTCGCAGCGCCTCGACGTCGACCTCGCCGTGGACGTGCCACAAGCGCGACTCATGGTAGGCATCGCTCGTCGGATCGAGCCGGTGCAGGAACCACGCGCGCGCCTGCGTGTGCGACAACGGAATCGGCTCGCCGGCCTGGCGGCGCGGGATCGGCGCCGGCGCCTGGGGACGGCGGCGTGCGGCACGCTCGCGCTCGATGCGGCGCGCCATCGACGCCACGGTGCCGGCATCCACGAACAGCGCCTGCACCGGCAATGCGACGCCGAATACCGCGTGCACCTGCTCGAGCATGCTCGCGCCGCGCAGCGAGTCGCCGCCGAGCATGAAGAAGTCGGCGTTGCGCTCGACCTTCGCGACCCGAAGCGTCCCGGCCCAAAGCGCGCCGAGCGCGAGCTCGAGAGGCGACGCCGGCGAATCGTCGGCCTCCTCGCCCATATCGAACGACCCGGCGCCGAAGCCGACGTGATCCGCGAGCGCCGAACGCTGCACCTTGCCGGTGTCCGTGCGCGGCAGGGTGTCGACGAACCACATGCGCCGCGGCGCGTACCGCGCACCGAGGCGAACGCTCACGTAACCACGCACGTCGTGGGCCGAAAGCGCCGCGCCTGGCACGCGCACGACCGCCGCGACGATCTCCTGGCCGAGCCGCGCGTGCGGCACACCGAACGACGCCGCGTCCGCGACACCGGGTATCGTGCGCAGGACGCTGTCGAGCCGCGCGGGGGACAGCTTTTCGCCGCCGCGATTGACCATGTCGTCCATGCGCCCACTGACGAAGTACTCGCCGCGCGCGTTGCGCGATCCCAGGTCGCCCATCCGGAACCACCCGTCGACGAACGCGCTGCGATCGAGTGCAGGCTCGTCGACGTAGCGATCGATGACCTGGGGGCCGCGCACCTGGATCTCGCCGACCTCGTCGGCCGCGTCGATCACGCCGCGATCGCCGACGAGCCTCACCTCGGTGCCCACCGGATACCCCACGCTCCCGCGGGTTCGGCGCGCGCGCTCGAGCGGCTGCATCAACGCGTTACCGACCTCGGTTGCGCCGTAGATGCTCACGGCGGGCACGCCGAATGCCGCCTCGAGCGCGTCCATTTCGTCCGCATCGAGCGCGCCCGACGACACGCTCATGAAACGCAATCTCGAGGGGCGTAGCGGCGCGCGGCCGGCCATGCGCGCGAGGAGCTCGCGGTGCACGGCGAAGGTCGCCGGCACGTAGCTCACGCGATCCCCCTCGATCGCGCGCAGAACCGCGGGCGCATCGGCCTCGGGCACGTGCCACAGGCTCCCGCCGTTCAGCACGCAGAGCATGAACGACACCCGCTTGCCCATCGCAAAACCGATGGGCGCGCTGTGCGCCGCAACGTCGTTCGCCCCGATCTCGTACCACGCACCCATGTCGCGCGCTTGCGCGAGGAGTTGGCGGTCGAGGTGCGGCACGAGCTTGGGGCGTCCGGTCGTGCCGGAACTGACGTCGATGAACGGCCAGTCGCGCTCCGCGCGCGGCGCGAGCTCGAGCGACGCGGTCGTCCGCAGCACGCGCAGGTCGAACGCGCCTGCCTCGGCCGCGCGGTCGGGCACGAGCGCGACCTCGGTCAGTCCGAGGCGCTCGGCAGCAACGGCGAACGGGTGCGCGCGGTCGGCGGGCACCAGCACCGCCTTGGGCCCGAGGCGCTCGAGCATCTCGACGTAGACCTCGGTGCGATGGTGACCGCCGACGCACGCGAACGTCGATGTCGACGGCAGGATCGCCAACGCCGCAAGCGCTTCGAGCCGCTCGCTCGCGGTGCCGACGACGATGTCGCCGCGCGCGATGCCCAGCGGGCCGAAAATCGCGCGCGCCGCACCGATGCGCTGCGCGAGCGTCGCGAAGCTCATCGGCGCGCGGCCGTCCGCCTGCAGGAACGGTGCGGCGGGCGTGCGCGCCGCCAGCGTCAGCAGCCTTTCGGTAAGTGCGTCGTCGGCAGGAGTCACGCCGGCCCGGGCGAAAAGGGTTTGATTATACGCTGGCGGTCCGTGCGAAAATCGCGTCGACGGATGGCGAAAGGTCGCGGTGCCTCATCGGTGCAAGGCATGGGTTGTGTGCGTCGTTGCCGCGTTCATGGCAGCGTCGTCTCCGGCAGGCGCGCAGGGATTTCCCGAGCGCGCGGTGCGCATCGTCGCGGGACAGCAGGCGGGCAGCGCGACCGACGCCGTCGCGCGGCTCATCGCCGACGCGCTCGAGACGCAGTGGGGCGTCGCGGTGACGGTCGAGAACAAGCCGGGCGCCGGCGGCACGATCGGCGCCGAGGCGGCGCTGCTCGGCGGCGCCGACGGCTACACGCTGTTCCTCGGCGGCACGAGCAATCTTGTCATCGCGCCGGCGACCGACGCGACACTGCGCTACGACCCGATGCGCGACTTCATGCCGATCGCGCGCATCGCAAGCGTGCCGTTCGCGTATGCGGTCAACGCCGACGTCCCGGCGCGAAGCCTGAAGGATCTCGCCGCGCTCGCCCGCGCCCGGCCGGGCGCCATCACCTACGCGACGCTCGGGCCGGCGACCACGACCGGCGTCGGCATGCGCCTGTTCCTCGCCGAGGCCGGCGTCGACATGCTCGGGATCGAGTACAAGGGCAGCACATCGGCGTATCCGGACGTGCTGGCGGGCCGCGTCGACGTCATGTTCAACGAAATCGGCGCCTTGGCGCAGCATGCACAGAACGGGCGAATACGTGTCTTGGCGATAGCCTCACCCCGACGAGCGCTGCGCCTGCCCGACATCCCGACGACCGCCGAGCAGGGCTTTTCGCGCCTGGTCGTCGCATCGTGGTACGGGCTGCTCGCGCCCGCCGGCACGCCGCCCGACGTGCACAAGCGCATTGCCGACGCGGTCGCGACCGCGATGCGCAATCCCGTCGTGCGCAAGCGCATCGAGGCGCTCGGCTACGAGCCGATCGACGACACGCCGGCGCTGTTCCGCGCGGCGTTGCGCGACGACATCGCGACGTTCCGCGCGCTCGCGCGCTAGGACGATCCGCGCCGCGCCGCCTCGACGTCTCGCGCCATGCGCGCGGGCGTCGCCGTGGCGTCGTCCAGCGCGTGCGGCGCGAGCGTGACGCCGAACACGTCGCGCACCTGCCCGAGCAACAACGAAGCGCGCTCCGCGTCACCCCCCATGTCGCCGAAGCGCGCATCGGGCGCGACGTGCGGCACGTCGAGCGCCGCGGCCCACAGCGCGGCGATCGCAGCCTCGAGCGGCGAGCGCGCCGGCTCCTCGCGAGCGGACGCCGCCGACGGAGCGACATAGCCGACCAGCGCGGCGAGGCGCGAGCGGACGACCTTGCCCGCCTCGTTGCGCGGGAGGGCGTCGACGAACCAGACGCGCCGCGGGGCGCGGCGGGCACCGAGTCGCGCGCGCGCGGCGTCGGCGACGTCCGCCTCCGTGAGCACCGCGTCCTCTGCGCGCACGACTGCCGCGACCAGCTCCTCGCCGAGCGTCGGGTGCGCGACGCCGAACGCCGCTGCGTCGGCGACGCCCGGGATCGACCGCAGCGCCGCGTCGACCTCGAGCGGCGAGATCTTGTCGCCGCCGCGGTTGACGATTTCGGCGGCGCGACCGACGAGGCGGAGCTCACCGTCGTCGCCGATGCGCGCGAGATCGCCGAGACGGTACCACCCGTCGACGCGCGTGCGCGCGTTCAACGCATCGTCGTCGAGGTAGCCGTCGAACACCTGCGGCCCGCGCACGTGCACCTCGCCGACCGCGCCTGGCGCGACGACGCGACCGTCGGCGTCGACGAGCCGCATCTCGCACAGGACGGGGCGTCCGAGTCCGCCGGCCGTGCGCGGCGCCGGCGGCGGAGCTTGGTGCGTCACGATGCCGGTCTCGGTCGTCGCGAGGCCGACGATCGCAGGCACGCCGAACGCATGCTCCAGCGCGCCGATCTCGGCGGGATCGAGCGCGCCCGACGCGATGCGCACGAAGCGAAGCCGGCGCGAGCGCAGCTGACCGCCCGCGCCGAGGCGCTCGAGCAGCGCCCGCATGATCGTGAACGACGCGGTGAAATAGCTCAGCCGGTCGGCGCGAACCGCCTCGAGCACGGCGTCGACGTCGGCTTCGGGCAGGCAAAACACGCTACCGCCATTCATGATCGGGAGCAGCAGCGCCGTTCGCTGGGCGTTGGCGAGGTGGAGCGGCGTGACGAGCCCGGAGGTGTCGGCCGGACCGAGCGCGAGCAACTCGCCCATCGCGCGCGTGATCGCGACGATCGACGCGTGCCCGTACGGAACGAGCTTCGGACGGTCGGTCGTGCCCGACGTGACGCAGAGGTACGCCCAGCGCGGGTCGTGGCGCGCCGTCGTGCCGTCGAGGGTGCGCCCTGCATCCAGGACCGACAATGCGAACGCGCCGGCCGCGTCGCCGTGCGGTGCCACTTCGATTCGCGCGACGCCGCGCGCTTCCGCGGCCGTTCCGAGCGCGGTCGCGACGCCGCGGGGAACCAGCACGGCGCGCACGCGCGCGCGATCGAGGAGCTCGACGCACGCGTCGACGGTCAACGACGGGGTCACGAGCGCGAGCGTCGACGCGGCCGGGGCAGCAGCGATCAGTGCGCAAGCGATCGCGCGTTCGCCGACCGGCGCCGCGACGATGTCGCCGCGTTCGATGCCCCACGCGCCGAAGCGATCGCGCACATGACCGATGAGCTCGGCCAACCGGCCGTAGCTCATCGGCGCGTGGCCTGGCGCGAGCAGGAACGGCGCGCGCGCATCGCGCCCCGCGTGGTCGAGCAACCGCGCCTGGATGTCGTCGGCCAGAACGTCCCCCCTGCGGCGCGATAATAGCGTCCACGCCCCGCGCCCGGCAGGCTACCATCGCGGCCCATGACCTCGATCGCACACTTGGCGCTTTTCACGATCGCCGCATTCGTCGCGTCGGGCGTCCAGGCCCAAAGCGCGACCTGGCCGGCGCGCGCCGTGCGCATCGTGGCCGCGCAGCAGGCGGGCAGCGCCACCGACAACGTCGCGCGCATCCTCGCCGACGCGCTCACCGACGCCTGGGGCCAGTCGGTCGTGGTCGACAATCGCCCGGGCGCGAGCGGCGCCATCGGGACGCTCGCGGTCGCGCGCGCCGCACCGGATGGTTACACGTTGTTACTCGGTGGCCTGTCGAACATGGTGACCTCGCCGCTGCTCGAGCCGGGCTACGGCGTCGACACCGAGAACGGGTTCGTGGCAATCGGCCGCGTCGCGTTCGTGCCGTTCGTGCTGGGCGTGCACCCGGACGTCCCGGCGGCGACGCTCGCCGATCTCGTCGAGCACGTTCGCCGCAACCCCGGGAAGGTCGTTTCGGCGACGAGTGGACCCACGTCGTTTTCGCGCTTGTGCATCGAGCAGCTTGCGCACGCGCAACGCCTCGATTTCCTGATTGTCGAGTACAAGGGAGCGCCGGCCGCGACGCTCGACGTCGTCGCCGGACGGGCGCAGCTCTACATCAACGAGCTCGCGGCGATGAAGCAGCACGCGGACGCCGGTCAGCTGAGGCTGATCGCGATGGCGGGCAACCGTCGCTCGGGACGCCTGCCCGCGGTGCCGACGTTCGCCGAGGCCGGCGGTGTCGAAATCCCGATGACGCCGTGGTACGGGCTGTTCGCGCCGGCGGGCGTGCCGCCCGACGTGCTCGCGCGGATCGAAACCGGCTACCGCGAGGCGATGCGCGACCCGCGCCTGCTCGCGCGCATCGAGGCGCTCGGCTACGAGTCGATCGTCGACCCGCCGGGAGCATTCGCCGCCGCGCTCAAGCGCGACCTCGCCGAGGTGCGCGCCATGGCGCGCCGCACCGGGCGCACGATCCACTAGCGCGCAGCGAGCGCCGCGCGGATCTGGTCGAGCGCGCCGGGGTCCTCGATCGTCGTCAGGTCGCCCGGGTCGCGCCCTTCGGCCAGCGCCTGGATCGAGCGGCGCAGGAGCTTCCCGGAGCGCGTCTTCGGCAGCAGCGTGACGAAATGCACCTGGCCGGGTCGCCCGATCGCGCCGAGCTCGCGATCGACGGTGTCCATCACTTCCTTGCGCATGGCGGCCGCGCCTTCCGGCGTCGCGGAGCGCGACGGATCCTTGAGAACCGCGAAAGCGACCGGCACCTGGCCCTTCAGCGCATCGGCGACGCCGACCACCGCGACCTCGGCGACGCCGCTGTGCGCCTGCACCGCCTCCTCGATCTCGCGCGTGCCGAGCCGGTGGCCCGCGACGTTGATCACGTCGTCGGTGCGGCCGAGCACGAAGTAATAGCCGTCGGCGTCGCGCGTCGCCCAGTCGAACGTCGAGTACAGGAGCCTCCCCGGCACGTTGCCGAAGTAGGTCTTCACGAAGCGCTCGTCGTCGCCCCACACGGTGGTCATGCAGCCGGGCGGCAGCGGTGGCGCGATCATCAGCACGGCCTTGTCGTCGGTGCCGGCGTCCGCGCCGGTCGCCTCGTTCACGAGCCTCACGTCGTAGCCGTACACCGGGAACGACGGGCTGCCGAGCTTGCGCGGCGTGTCCTCGACGCCGGGCTGCGCCGAAAGGATCGGCCAGCCGGTCTCGGTCTGCCAGTAGTTGTCGACGATTGCGACGCCGAGCGACTCGCTCGCCCACCGCGCGGTCGGCTCGTCGAGCGGCTCGCCGGCGAGGAACAGCCAGCGCAACGACGACACGTCGTGGCGCTTCATGAACGACGGATCCTGCTTCTTCAGCACGCGGATCGCGGTCGGCGAGCTGAACATCGTCTTCACGTTCCTCTCCTCGACGATCTTCCACCAGATCGCCGGGTCGGGACGGATCGGCAAGCCCTCGTACATGATCGTCGTCGAGCCGTTGATGAGCGGCGCATAAACGATGTACGAATGGCCGACGACCCAGCCGATGTCGGACGTGCAGAACATCGTCTCGCCCGGCGCGAGGTCGAAGATGCGCCGCATCGAGCTCGCGAGCGCAACCAGGTAGCCGCCGGTATCGCGCTGCACGCCCTTCGGCTTCCCCGTCGTGCCCGACGTGTAGAGGATGTACGACGGTTCGGACGACTCGAGCCACGCGCAGGGCACGCGCGCGTCGAGGTGGCGCGCGCGCGCCTCGGCGTAGTCGACGTCGCGGCCGGGCGTTCGCGCCATCGCGCGGTCGATGCCGCGGTCGACGATCAGCACCTTCGCCGGCGGGTGCTTGGCGAGCCGGATTGCCTCGTCAACGAGGTGCTTGTACGGAATCGCCTTGCCTGCCCGCATACCCGCGTCGGACGTCACCATGACCTTCGGCCGCGCGTCGTCGATGCGCGTCGCGAGCGACGCCGCCGCGAAGCCGCCGAACACGACCGAGTGGATGGCGCCGATCCGCGCGCACGCGAGCATCGCGAACACGGCCTCGGGGATCATCGGCATGTAGATCAGCGCGCGGTCGCCCCGATGCACGCCGAGCGTGCCCAGCACCGCGGCCATCCGGTTCACTTCGGCGTGCAGGTC
>DATBSV010000457.1:0-4273 GCA_036559685.1 Casimicrobiaceae bacterium | reverse complement strand
TCGACGACGCCGGCCGCGAGCGGCGCTTCCGGCCCGACGATGGTCAGTGCGACGTTCTCCTTCTTCGCGAACGCGACGAGGTCGGGGATCGCGTCGATCGCGACGTTCGCGACGCCGGGCTCGCGCGCGGTGCCGGCGTTGCCGGGCGCGACGAACACGCGCGCGACACGGGGCGAGCTCGCGAGCTTCCAGGCGATCGCGTGCTCGCGCCCGCCGCCGCCGATGACGAGGACCTTCATGGGTGCGGAGGAGGCGCTAGAACTGGTAGCGGGCGAAGAGGAACCCGACGTTGCCGTGGTTGACGCCCGCGTCGAGCTTCGGGATGAACGTGCCGAGCACCTCGGCGCGCCCGAGCTTCACGCTCGCGAGCGGCAGGATCGCCGGGAACGGGAAGTTGCTGGCGATGTCGGGGCGCGACATGAGGAACACGGTGTAGCCCAGCCCCACCGCGACGTCGCTTCGCTCGGGCCAGTACGTGACCCAGGCGTATCCGGCCAGCTTCGTGTACTGGGAGTGCGAGTCGCGGAAGATCATCGCGTACCACCCGAAGTGGTCGCCCTTGGTCGGCTCGTAGCCGCCCCACCCGAAGCCGCCGCCCCACGCCTGCTCGTTGAACTCGTCGATCTTCTCGTCGGTGTAGGTGTTGCGGTCGTGCCACGTGTAGCCGGTCAGCAGGACGGTCGGCTTGCCGTCGTACCACGCGTCGCGGAAGCCCCGGCACTGGACGTCGAACCACTGCCACATGCGGTCGCAGTCGAGCCACTTGCGTTCCTTCGGCGGGTCCGCGAGGGGAGCCGCCGGCGCGGGCGCGGTCTGCGCGAGCGCACTGCCCGCCACCAGCAGCAGCGCCATGGCGGCGAGCCCGAGTCTGGATTTCGATGTCATCTGGAGGGCCTCAATGCCGGAAATGCCGGACACCGGTGAACACCATCGCGAGGTCGCGCTCGTCGGCGGCCGCAATCACCTCGTCGTCGCGCACGCTGCCGCCGGGCTGGATCACCGCCGTCGCGCCCTGGTCCGCGACGACGTCGAGGCCGTCGCGGAACGGGAAGAACGCGTCGGACGCAGCCGCCGAGCCGGCGAGGTCGAGGTTCGCGGTCGCGGCCTTGTTCGCCGCGATGCGCGCCGAGTCGACGCGGCTCATCTGGCCAGCGCCGATGCCGAGCGTCATGCCGTCCTTGCAATACACGATCGCGTTCGACTTGACGTACTTCGCGACGCGCCACGCGAACATCAGGTCGTCGAGCTGCGCGTCGGTCGGGACGCGGCGCGTGACGACCTTGAGCTCCGAGCGCGCGACCAGCTTCGCGTCCGCCGTCTGCACGAGCAAGCCGCCGCCCACGCGCTTGAAATCGAGCTGGTCCGGCGCCGATGCGCCACCCGCGAGCGCGACCTCGAGCACGCGCACGTTCTTTTTCTGCGCGATGGCGCCGATCGCGTCGTCGGTGTACGCGGGCGCGATCAGCACTTCGACGAACTGCCCGGCGACCGCCTCGAGCGTTGCCGCGTCGACCGTCCGGTTGAACGCGATGATGCCGCCGAATGCGCTGGTCGGGTCGGTCGAGAACGCGCGGCGGTACGCTTCCAGCGTCGTCTCCCCGACCGCGACGCCGCACGGATTCGCGTGCTTGACGATCACGCACGCGGTCGCGTCGACCGACTTGACGCATTCCCACGCCGCATCGGCGTCGGCGATGTTGTTGTACGAAAGCTCCTTGCCCTGGCGTTGCCGGAACGTCGCGATCGTGCCGGGCGCGGGCGCCTCGTCGCGGTAGAACGCGGCCGCCTGGTGCGGATTCTCGCCGTACCGCAGCGATTGCGCGCGCTCGCCGGCATAGCGGAACGACTGCGGGAACGACTCGCTGGTGCCGTCGGACGAGCGCGCGGTCAGCCAGTTCGCGATCGCGCCGTCGTAGGCGGCCGTATGCGCGAACGCCTTTCGCGCGAGCGCGAACCGTGTCGCGTCCGACAGCGCGCCGGTCCGCGCGAGCTCGACGGCCAGCGGAGCGTAGTCGGCCGGGTCGACGACGACGCCGACGTGCGCCCAGTTCTTCGCCGCCGAGCGCACCATCGCCGGGCCGCCGATGTCGATGTTCTCGATCGCGTCGTCGAGCGTGCAGTCCTGCTTCGCGACGGTCTGGCGGAACGGATAGAGATTGACGACCACGAGGTCGATCGTCGGGATCCCGTGCGCCGCGAGTGCGTCGGCGTGGGCAGCCACGTCGCGTCGCGCGAGGATGCCGCCGTGCACTTTCGGATGCAGCGTCTTCACGCGCCCGTCGAGCATCTCGGGGAAGCCGGTGTAGGTGCCGACGTCGGTCACGGGCAGCCCGGCATCCGCGATCGCGCGCGCGGTGCCGCCGGTCGACAGGAGCCCGACGCCGCGCCCGTGCAGCGCCCGCGCGAATTCGACGATCCCGGTCTTGTCCGATACCGATAGCAGCGCCTGCGCGACCGGCGCCGCCATCACGCCAGCTTGTACTTGGAGAGCTTGGCGCGCAGGGTGCCGCGGCTCATGCCGAGGATGTCCGCCGCCTGCGTCTGGTTGTTGCCCGCGCGCTCGAGGACCGAAGCGAGCAGCGCGCGCTCGACGTGGCCGATCACCATCTCGTACACGTTGTGCGCGGGCTCGCCGTCGAGGCGGCGGAAATATTCGTCGAGCGAGCGCTCGACGCTGCGGCCGATGTCGTTCTGGCCGTTGAGCTTGATCTTCCGTGTCACGCGGCGAGGGCCTCCCCTGCCCAGGGCTGCGTCGAATAGTCCAGGCGCTCGTCGCGTTGCGCGAGCGCGTCGAAGTAGTCGTTCACGGCGGCGAGCTGCGCGGCCGTCGTCTCGCACGCGTTCATGATGCGCCGGAACGAAGCGCCTCCGTGAAGCGCCTCGGTGTACCAGCCGAGGTGCTTGCGCGCCGTGCGCACGCCGGTCTCGGCGCCATGGAACCCATAGTGGTCGTGCAGGTGCTCGACGATCAGCGCGCGCGCCTCCTCCACCGTGGGCGGCAACAGGTGCTCGCCGGTCGCGAGGAAATGCGCGATCTCGCGGAAGATCCACGGCCGCCCCTGAGCGGCGCGCCCGACCATCAGGCCGTCCGCGGCCGTCGCCGCGAGCACCGCCTTCGCGCGCTCGGGCGTGTCGACGTCGCCGTTCGCGATGACCGGGATCGCGACGGCCGCCTTGACGGCGCGGATCGTCTCGTATTCGACCGCACCGACGAAAGCGCAGGCGCGCGTACGCCCGTGGACGGCCAATGCGGCGATACCAGCTTCTTCCGCCAAGCGCGCGATTCGAATCGCGTTGCGCCGGTCCGGCGCCGGGCCGGTGCGGATCTTGAGCGTGACCGGCACGTCGACCGCCCGCACGACCGCTTCGAGGATCGCGGCGACGCGCGGCTCGTCCGCGAGGAGCGCCGAGCCGGCGGCCACGTTGCAGACCTTCTTCGCCGGGCAGCCCATGTTGATGTCGACGATCTGCGCGCCGCGGTCGACGTTGTAGCGTGCAGCATCGGCCATCGTCGCCGGATCGGCGCCCGCGATCTGCACCGCGACCGGCGCGACCTCGCCCGCATGGTCGATGCGGCGAAGCGACTTCGCGGTGGACCGCAAAGCCGGATTCGACGCGACCATCTCGGAGACCGCGTAGCCGGCGCCGAGCCTCTTGCAAAGCTGGCGAAACGGCCGGTCGGTCACACCCGCCATCGGCGCGACGGCGAGCTGGTTCGGCAGCACGTAGGGACCGATGCGCACGACGGAGTGAGGAGCGGAGGGAACCGCGAATTATACCGAAGCAGCGCGCGTCACGCGCCGTACAGCATCGCGCGGGTGAACGACCGCTTGAGCGCCGGGATCGCACCGAGCAGCGCGAGGCCCACGCCGCGCGGCCAGCGGACGAGCGGCAGGTCGGTGCCGAACAGGTGGACCAGCCCGTGCGTGAACGCGATGCCGGCCCAGCGGTCGGGACGCCGGCGCGCGGCGAACGCCGCGAGCATCACCGGTGCGCCGATGTCGTCGCGCGGCGCGGCCAGGATCGCGCGCTTGAGCTCCCAGGCGTCGCGCAACCCGATGTTGAATCCCTGGCCCGCGACCGGGTGCAGCGTCTGCGACGCGTTGCCGATCGCGACGACGCGCGTCGCGACCGCCGGCCGCGCGAGCTCGAGCACCAGCGGGAACGACTTGCGTCCCCAGGTGCGGACGAAATCCGCACGCCGGCGGCCGAAGTGCGCGGCGAACGCCGCGCCGAACGCGTCGTCCGGGAGTGCCAGCATTTCCTGCGCCCG
>DATBSV010000456.1:0-6447 GCA_036559685.1 Casimicrobiaceae bacterium | reverse complement strand
CAGTCGTGCGGGCACGCGCCGCGAACGATGCGGCGGACCTCGCGGCCGGCGTCGGGAGGCATGAGTCGATTCCTGGCGGAAGCTTGATTGTAAGCGAGCCGATGCGCTGTCGTGGGTTACGCTTGCGCGATGTCGAGCATTCGCCGTGTCGCGTTCGCCGACGGCACCTCGGTCCCGGCGCTCGGCCTCGGGACCTGGAAGATGGGCGAGCGGCCGGAGCGGCGTGACGCGGAGATCGCGGCGCTGCGCCACGGCTTCGACCACGGGCTCACGCTGGTCGACACCGCCGAGATGTACGCGGACGGCGGCAGCGAGGAGGTCGTTGGACGGGCGATCAACGGCCGGCGCGACGCGATCTTCGTCGTCTCGAAGGTCTACCCGCACAACGCCGGGAAGCGCTCGGCGATCGCCGCATGCGAGCGCAGCCTCAAGCGCCTGGGCATCGCGCGCCTGGATCTCTATCTGCTCCACTGGCGCGGAGACGTCCCGCTCACCGAGACGGTCGAGGCGTTCGAGCGGCTGAAGCGCGACGGCAAGATCGCGCGCTGGGGCGTGTCGAACTTCGACGTCGGCGACCTGGACGAGGTCGCCGGCATGTCCGGCGGCGGCGCGTGCGCGGCGAACCAGGTCCTCTATCACCTCGCCGAGCGCGGTATCGAGATGGGCGTGCTTCCTCGCTGCCGCGCCTGGCCGATGCCGGTGATGGCGTACTCGCCGTACGACGAGGGACGGCTGCTCAAGCACCCGGGGCTGCTGCGCATCGCGCGCGACGCGGGCACGTCGCCCGCGACGCTCGCGCTCGCGTGGCTGAGCTCCCATGACGGCGTCATCGCGATCCCCAAGTCGGCGCGCATCGAGCATGTCGACGCGATGCGCGCGGCCGCCGACCTGCGGCTGACGCCGGACGTCGCGAGCGCGCTGGAGCGCACGTTTCCGGCACCGAAGCGTCGGACCCGGCTCGCGATGATCTGAGGGCGCCGTCGCGCCCAGCCGCCGCCGGCCGACCGCTCGTCGGGAGAACGGCGCGCCGGCTTCGAAGAATCAGTCACTTGCATGCGCTCTCCGGCGCCGTTCGGGGCCGGTGGCACGCTTGCTGCTCTGACGTGGGTGAAGGCAAAACAACCGCGAACCCCGACAGGAGACGGCTGTGAACTACACGCACTACGACTATCTCGATCTGGCTCCGGGCGCCACGACCGCGCGCATCGAGGCGGCGTACGCGCAGGTCCTCCAGCGCTTCCAGTTCGGGCGCACCGACGCCGGCCAGGACCTCTCGGGCCTCGTCCGCATGATTCATTCCGCGTACCGCGTGCTGTCCGATCCCGAGGCCCGCAGGGCCTACGACGAGCAGCTGGCCCGCGAGGCCGCAGTCGCCGATGCCGAGCTCAAGGCCGAGCTCGATGCGCAGGCGGTGAAGCCCGCGCGGCACGCGCAGGACGTCCCCGCGGCGCTGCGGGTCGTGCTCAACCAGCTCGCCGCGTAGCGGCCGGCGAATCACTTTTCGGTCGCCGGATTTCGGTTTCTCGACTGCCAACACAGCGATGCGGTCGGCGGCCGTCTTTTCTTCGATGCGTGCGAGAACTCGCCGGCAGGCCGACGTCGCGATGAGCGTGCGTTCGCGTCGGATCCGAACGCGCGCCGCGTGCACTGTGCGCACGTCCCGTGCGTCCCCCGACCGGCGCATCTGGCGCCGGGGCGGGGCGGCGCGCACCGTCGCACGCGGCGCGCGACCCGTTAGGGCGTTGCCCGCCGGCTTCGTCCCAATGCTTCGCCACTGACACCAGGGGTACGACGTGGACCGATGCGCGAATTGCCAGTTCTACGACCGCCACGGCGGCACCGGCGCCGGCGGCAAGTCGACCAACGGCGGACAGTGCCGGCGCCACGCGCCGCAGCTGTCGCCGAACACGGCGAAGAATTACCTGATCGAAGGTGTCTGGCCGACCGTCCGCGACGAGGATTGGTGCGGCGAGTTCAGGGCGAGCGCCCAGCGCCGCAGCGAGTCGAGCACCCAGCGCGCCGACGCATTGCTCGGCGCGATCGGAACGGCCGCGACGGCCGCCACCGGGTCCTCGTCGACCAGCACGCTGCCGCGCGTGGGCAGTTCGGCCGCGACGCCGACCTCGATCGGCATCGCGCGCGGCAACAGCGACTGACGACGCGCCGACCTGAGGCTCGCGTGGCGAGCCTGCCGGGCTGGTAGAGTCCCCGCGTCCTGAACGCTCCGCCGTCGCGTCCGCCGCGACGGCTTTCCGCTTTCGATGCACGACGCGCTCGCACGCGCGCTCGCCGCCGGCGCGACCGTCGTCACGCCCAACCGCCGGCTGGCGCGCCACCTCGTCGACGAGTACGACCGCGCCCAGCGGGCGACGGGGCGGCTCGCGTGGGCGTCCGCGCGCGTGCTGCCGTGGGCGGCGTGGCTCGGCGAGCTCGAACGCGAGGCGGTCGCCGCCGGGGCTTTGCCGCCGCTCGCGCGGGTTTCCGATCACGCGAGCGCCGAGCTCTGGCGCATCGCGATCGAGGAGGATGCGAACCCCGAGCTCGATCCGCGCCCGCTCGCCGAAGCGGCGATGCTCGCGTGGGACCTCGTCAACGCACACGGTCCGGGTGACGAGAGCTGGCGCGCGTGGTTCGGCGGCGGGGACGAGCCCGCGGCGTTCGCGCGCTGGGCGAGCCGCTACCAGCGCGCGCTGGCCGATCTCGCCGCGATCGACGCTGCCGGCGCGGCCGGGCGCATCGCGCGCGCGGCGCCGTCGATGGCCTCGTGGCGGGACCGCGTCATCGTGCTCACCGGATTCGTCGCACCACAGGACGCGAGCGTGCGGCGCGTCATGGCGGCGCTGCGCGACGCCGGCGCCACGATCGACGAGCGCGAGGCGCTCGGCGACGCCCGCGCCGTTCCGCGTTCGGCGGGCTTCGCGTCGCCTGCCGACGAGCTGGCGGCGGCGCTCGCCTGGGCCCGGCGGCGCGTCGAAGTCGACCCGGACATTCGCGTCGGCATCGTCGTGCCCGACCTCGCGGCGCGCCTGCCCGAGGTGCGGCGGGCGGCGCGCGAGCGTCTCGGCACGCCGCGCGACGATGCGCAAGCCGCGGCGTGGAACGTCTCGCTCGGGCCGCCGCTCGCTGACGTGCCGCTCGTCGCCACGGCGCTCGGCATTCTCTCGCTCGCCTGGTCGTCGCTGCCGGTCGGCCAAGCGGCCACGCTCCTGCGATCGCGCTACCTCCCCGACGATCTGGGCGATGGACGCCATGCGCGCGCAAGGCTCGAGCGTGCATGGCTCGAGCGCGGCGTGCGGCGCGTCGGCCTGGACGATGTCGCCTCCGATCTCGAGCGCCGCGGCGACCCGTTCGCGGAGCGCCTCGCGTCGCTCCGCGGCTTCGCGAGGCGGCGGCGCAGCGCGACGCGACACGAGTGGATCGACGCCTGGCGCGACGCGCTGCGCGCGGCCGGATGGCCCGCGCACGCGCTTGCGTCCGACGAGCATCAGGCCGCGGCGCGGCTGGACGAGCTCTTCGCGGCGTACGCGACGATCGACGCGATCGCGGACGGGCCACGCAGCGCGCGTCTGGGTGGCGCGGAGGCGGTCCGCGGATTCGTACAATGGGCCGCGTCGACGCCATTCCAGCCCGAGTCGCCGGCGGCGCCGATCCAGATCCTCGGCCTGATCGAGTCGATCGGCCTGCCGTTCGACGCGTTGTGGATCGCCGGCATGAGCGACGACGCGTGGCCGCGCGCCGCGCACCCCCATTCGCTGCTGCCGATCCGCTGGCAGCGCGAGCGCGGCGTGCCGCGCAGCGACGCCGCGGGCGAGCTCGCGTGGGCGCGCGAGGTGACGTCGCTGTGGCTGCGTGCCGCGCCGGAGGTCGTCGTGAGCCGCGCCCCGACGGCGGAGCAGCGCGAGGCCATCGTGTCGGCGCTGTTCCCGACCGCCGTCGATACGACGATCGAGGTCCCGGCGTCGGCGGCGCGCGCCGCTTTCGATTCGCGCGGGCCGCTCGATCCGCTCGCCGACGGGCGGGCACCGCCGATCGCGCCGGGCGAAAACGTGCGAGCGACCGCGGCAACGATCGAGGCGCAGAGCGCGTGCCCGTTCAAGGCGCTCGCGGCGACGCGCTGGCGTGTCGAGCCGTGGCCCGCGCTTTCGATCGGCCTCACGCCGGCCGAGCGCGGCACGCTCATGCATGCGGCGCTCGAGGCGTTCTTCGCCGAGGTGCGCGACAGCGACGCGCTTGCGGCCCTGTCGGCGGATGAGGCCGCGTTGGCGCAAGCGTGCGACGACGCGAGCCATCGGGCGATACCGCGACTGCGGCCGGAGCGCTGGCGCGAGGTTCCCGACGCGGTGCGCGAAGGCGAGGCGGCGCGCATCGCGCGGCAGCTCGAGCAATGGATTCGCACCGTCGAGGCGGCGCGGCCGCCGTTCGCGGTGAGGTCGCCCGAGGAAAGCATCGCGCTCGCGCTCGGATCGCTGGCGCTGTCGCTGCGGATCGATCGCGTCGACACGCTCGCCGGCGGCGGCGTGGCCATCCTCGACTACAAGACCGGTGCAGCCCCCGCGATCGGACGCTGGACCGCCGAGCGGCCCGAGGCCATGCAGCTCGCGCTCTACGCGCTCGCCTGGCGCGAATCGCACCCCGGCGAGCCCGTGCGCGCGACGGCGATCGGGCAGGTGCGTCCCGGCGAGTGCGAGGTCGTCGGGGTCTTCGCCGACGCGGCGCTGCGCTTCGACCCGGACGCCAACCGGACGCAGGAAGTCCCCGGCGACTGGGCGGCATTCGAGTCGAAGCGTGACACGCAGGTCGTCGCGCTCGCGGAAGCGTTCGCGCGCGGCGAGGCGAGCGTCGCGCCGCGGCGCTGGGCCGAGTGCCGGACCTGCGGCCGGCAGTCGCTGTGCCGCATCGGCGATGCGGACGACGAGGCCGACGAGGCGCCATGAGCGACCGCCCCGACGGTGCCGCGCTCCGCGAGGCCGATTCGGCCGCGCGCGCGATGGCGCTCGACGTCGAAGGATCGTTCCTCGTCCAGGCGCCGGCGGGCTCGGGCAAGACGGAGCTTTTGATCCAGCGCTACCTAGCGCTCGTCGCACGCGTCGAGCGCCCCGAGCGCGTCCTGGCCATCACGTTCACGCGCAAGGCCGCCGGCGAAATGCGCGATCGCGTCGTACGGGCGCTTACCGCAGCCTCGAGCGACGCGCCCGCGGACTTGGCGCCGCACGAGCGCACGACGCGCGAGCTCGCGCTGGCCGTTCTACGCCAGGACGCGCGGCATGGCTGGCAGATCGTCGCGCATCCGTCGCGCCTCGCGATCCGCACGATCGACGCGCTCGCGCAGTCGATCGCCATGCAGGCGCCGCTCGCCAGCGGCATGCCGCCGAGCCCGCGCTTCACCGAGGACGCGCAGCCTCACTACGTCGAGGCCGTGCGCAGTGTGATCGCGCAAGCGCGACCCGACGATGCGGTCTGGCGCGAGCTGCTCGACCACCAGGACAACAACGCCGACGTTTTGTGCGCGCAGCTCGCCGACATGCTCGCGAGGCGCGACCAGTGGCTCGAGTTCGTCGCCGGCCACCCGAGTCGAATGCGCGAGACGCTCGAGGCGACGCTCGCGCAGGAAGTGGAGGGCGAGCTCGCGCTGGCCGGGCGCGCGCTTCGGGCGATCGACGCGGCATCGCTGTGCCGGATCGCAGCGCTCGCCTCGCGGCATTTGAGCGACGACGAGGCCGCGTTGCGCGACGTGCTCGGCGCGTGCGCCACGCGCGGGGGCCCGCCGCCGCTCGACGTCGCGCACCTCGACGCGTGGAAAGTGATCGCATCGTGGGTCACGACGAAAGAGGGCGGCGTCTACACCAGCGCGACCTGGCTGAAAGGCATCCCGAAAATCCGCGTCGGGACCGATGGCGCCGACGCGCGGCGCGCGGACGCCCACATCACCACAGCGTGGCTCGAATCGCTCGCCGCGACACCCGGCGCGAAAGAAGCGCTCGCGACGATACGACGCCTCCCGCCGACGCGCTACGCCGACGACGAATGGGCGCGCATCGTCTCGGTCCTGTCGCTGCTGCCGGCGTTGCAGGAGAGCCTGCTCCGCGTGTTCGCCGACGCCGGCGAGATGGATTTCACGCAGGGCACGCTCGCCGCGCTGAAGGCGCTCGGCGACGGCGACGCACCGAGCGAGCTCCTGCTGCGCCTCGACCTCGCGGTCGACCACATCCTGGTCGACGAATTCCAGGACACCTCGTTCGCGCACCTCGATCTCCTGCGCCGATTGATGGCGGGATGGACCGAAGGGGACGGGCGGACGATCTTCGCCGTCGGCGACCCGATGCAGTCGATCTACCGGTTCCGCGGCGCCGAGGTGCGCGCGTTCGTCGACGCGCAGGCGTCGAACGCGATCGAGGGCATCGCGGTCGAGCCGCTGACGCTGAGGCGCAATTTCCGCTCGCAGGCCGG
>DATBSV010000455.1:0-1546 GCA_036559685.1 Casimicrobiaceae bacterium | reverse complement strand
TTGTCCTCGGGCCGCGCAAGCGCGGCGCCCTCGACGAAGCTCTCGAAATGGATGCTGCCCGTCGGCCAGTGCCCGGTCATGTCGCGCACCGCGTCCATCAGCGGCCGCGGCCCGCAGCAGTAGACGTGCGCGCGCGTCGGCTTCTCCAGGACGGGCCACAGGTCGAACGATCGGCCCGGATCGCCGCCGTCGGCATGCACGCGCACGCGCGACGCCCGGTCGCCGCCCTCGAGGACGTCGAGGAACGCGGCCGAGGCGCGGTCGCGCACCAGGTAGTAGAGCTTCCACGACGTCATGCCGCGCGCCTCGAGCGAGCGGATCATCGCGAGGATCGGCGTGATGCCGATCCCGCCGGCGATGAAGATCGCGGCCGGCGCCTGCTCGTCGAGCGCGAACGCGTTGTCGGGGCGCGAGGCGCGGAGCCGGTCGCCGACGCGCACGGCGTCGACGAAGCGCACCGACGCGCCGCGGCCGGTCGTGTCGCGCTTGACCGCGATCTCGTAGCGGTCGCGCTCGGACGGGTCGTTGCAGAGCGAGTACTTGCGCCGCTCGCCCCCGGGGACCTCGATCGTCACGTGCGAGCCCGCCGTGAACGGCGGCAGCTCGGCACCGCCGGCGTCGCGCAGCTCGAAGCGCCGCACGCCGTCGGCCGCGTCGTCGGCGCGCGCGATGACGAGTTCAAGCGGCAGGTCGTCGGTCGTGGTCATGGGGGCCAGGCCGGTCATCTTAGGTTCCTAAGCATTTTCCCGGCAAGCCATTGACGGAACGTCCCCGCCCACGCGACACTCGTCCGACGAAGCGCCGCGGCCGGTCCCTTGGGTCACGCGGCGCCACCCCACCCGGAGGAAACGATGCGTCAGATCACGCTCATCCGCGGCGCGCTCGCCGCACTCGCCGTCGCGTTCGGGTCCGTGGCCCTCGCGCAGGACATGCTCAAGATCGCCGCCGGCCAGCGCGGCAACTGGGACACGTCGATCTCGGAGCTGGGCATGCGCTCGGGGATCTTCAAGAAGCACGGGGTCGCCGTCGAGATCCTCTGGACGCAGGGCGCCGGCGAGACGCAGCAGGCGGTCATCGCAGGGAGCGCCGATCTCGGCATCGCCGGCGGCATCATGGGCGCGCTGTCGGCGTTCTCGAAAGGCGCGCCGGTGCGCATCATCAGCGCCGAGACGACCGGCGCTTCCGACCTCTACTGGTACGTGCCGGCCAACTCGCCGATCAAGACGCTGAAGGACACCGACGGCAAGACGATCGCGTACTCGACCAACGGATCGTCGACGCACGGCATCGTCACCGCGTACATGAAGCAGTACGACCTGAAGGCCAAGCCCACCGCGACCGGAAGCCCGTCGGCGACGCTCACCCAGGTGATGTCGGGCCAGATCGACGTCGGCTGGGCGGCGCCGCCGTTCGGCCTCAAGCAACTGGACGAAGGCGCGATCCGCGTGATCGCGAGCGGCAACGACGCCGCCGTGTTCAAGGGCCAGACGGTGCGCGTCAACATCGCCAACCTGCAGACGCTGCAGACGCGCAAGGCGGTCGTCGA
>DATBSV010000454.1:0-7388 GCA_036559685.1 Casimicrobiaceae bacterium | reverse complement strand
CCGCGGCCCAAGACGTTCCAGGATCCCTACGACGACCTGGAGCTCAACGACATCCACGGCACGCCGTGCGCGGGCGTCGTGGCGGCGGCGGGCAAGGGCGGTGGTGCGATCGGCGTCGCGCCCGGATGCCGGTTGCTGGCGGTCAAGATCTTCCAGGCGGGCGCGCTCGCGCCCGACGAGCGTGTCGCCGACGCGATCCGCTGGTCGGCGAAGCACGCGGCGATCCTGTCGTGCTCGTGGTCGGGCGGCTTCAGCGCCGACCTGCATCAGGCGATCGAGGATGTCGCGACCGAAGGCCGCGGCGGGCTCGGCGCGCTGGTGTTCTGCGCCGCCGGCAACAACGAGCACCGGCCGGTCGAGTACCCGGCGCGCGATCCCAATGCGATCGCGGTCGGCGCGTCGACCGACGAAGGCAAGCTCGCGTGGTATTCCGCGGTCGGCACGACCGTCGCGTTCGTCGCGCCGTCGAACGGCGGCAAGCGCGGCATCTACACGACCGACGTGTCGCTGCCCGAGCGCGGCTTCAACCTCGGCAGCGCCGCGGCGGGCGGCAAGGACGGACTGCACACGAACGACTTCGGCGGCACGTCGTCCGCGACGCCGCTCGCGGCCGGCGTCGCGGCGCTCGTCCTGTCGGCGCGCAGCGGCCTCACGCGCGCGCAGGTGATCGACGTGATGGCGCAGACCTGCGATCGGATCGGCACCGGCTACGACGCGGACGGCCACAGCGACCGCTTCGGCCACGGTCGCCTCAACGCCGGCAGGGCGGTCGCGGCGGCGAAGGCGCTCTAGGCCCCGGCTCAGGCGCGCTCGTAGCGCGACACGGTCACCGGCCACGCGCGCGTCACGCCCGGCGCGGCGGCGAGCCTCGCGACCAGATCGGGCAGCCACTCGCGCGCGACGGCCGCGAACACCGCCTGGCGCGGCTCGAGCGCATTGCGCCGCGCCAGCGTCACGCGCTGCGCCTTCGCGAACGTGGCGAGCGCGTCGTCGTTCGGGGATTGGACAAAGCGAACGGTGACCTCGCCGGTCGGGTAGTGCGCGACGCCGTCGCGGTCGCGCAGGAGCGGGAGCAGGTCCGTTCGCGCGTCGTGCGCGCGCAGCACCCAGGTGCCGGTCGCCGCGTCGACGAGCGTCCAGTCGCCCGCCGCCGCGGGTCTCGCGGCGGGCCGGCGCACGACGAATTCGTTGGGCGAGGGCGCGAGCGTTTCCACCCGCCCATTATCCGCCGCACGATGCGCTATGCTTGAAGGTCCCCCGTCCCGAAGGAGAAGGCAGTGGCGATCTCGATGTACCAGGTGAGCATTCCGCGCTTCGTGCACATGCTCGGCAACCTTTCCACGATCCTCGACAAGGCGCACGTCTACGCCGAGTCGCGCAAGATCGACCCGGCGACGCTGCCGTCGGCGCGACTGTTCCCCGACATGCTCCCGCTCACGGCGCAGGTGCGCATCGCTTGCGACGCGGCGAACGGCGCCGCGACGCGCCTCGCGGGCGTGACCGCCCCGACGTTCGAGGACAACGAGAAGACGATCGGCGACCTGAAGGCGCGCGTCGAGAAGACGATCGCGTTCCTGAATACGATCACCGCGTCGCAGGTCGACGGCACCGAGGACAAGGACGTCATGGTTCGTACCGGCGGGCAGGACGTCCCGTACAAGGGGCAGCAGTTCCTGCTCGCGCGCGCGATCCCGAATTTCTATTTCCACGTCTCGACCGCCTACGACATCCTGCGTCACAACGGCCTCGAGGTCGGCAAGCGCGACTTCCTGGGGAACACCCAGGCGACGAGCTAGGAGCGATTTGGCATAATCACCGCTTAACATTGTCGAAAACGCCGGCTGTCGCCCGACGGCGGCCGGCGCAACATTCGTGGGCAGGAGGACTTCCCCTCTCACCACGAAAGGAACGGCCATGATGAAGCGGTATGTGATCGAACGGAACGTGCCGGGCGTCGGCGCGCTGAATCGCGCGGAGATGCAGGGCGTCGCGGCGACGTCGAACCGCGCGCTCGAGAAGCTCCCCGGGCACGTGCAATGGGTGCAGTCGTACGTCGTCGACGACAAGACGTTCTGCATCTATCTCGCCGACGGCGAGGACGCCGTGCGCGAGCACGCGAAGCTGTCGGGGTTCCCCGCCAACAAGATCACCGAGGTTCGCGCGGTGATCGACCCGATGACCGAGCGCGGCTGACCCGTCAGGCTGAAGCCTGACCCACAAGCACCTGTGTGGGTCCGGCTTCAGCCGGACGATCTTCGACCATGATCGGCGACCCCATCCCCGGCCCCGGGCGCTTCTGCTGGGTCGACCTCGCGGCGACCGACGCGGTGCGCGCGAAGGCGTTCTACCGCGACCTCCTCGCGTGGGACGCGCGCGACACGATCGCGAACGGCGGCATCTTCACTCGCCTCGTGCGCGAAGGTCGCGACGTCGGCTCGCTCTACCAGCTCGACCCGCGCATGGGCGAGGCCGCGTCGTCTTCGCACTGGACCGCGTACGTCCGGGTCGACGACGTCGATGCCACCGCGCGGCGCGCGGTCGCGCTCGGCGGACAAACGCTCGTGCGGCCGTTCGTCGTCGAAGGCATCGCCCGCATCGCGCTGGTGCTCGACGCCGTCGGCGCGGTGCTCGGGCTGTGGCAGCCGATCGACCGGCACCGGGCGGACACGCGTGGCTGAGCGGCGCAGGAAGGCCGCCGCGCGGCCGCCGCCGCGCGACTTCTACGACGTCACCGTCGTGCTGGTCGACGACGGCTACGCGTCGACGGCGATCGCGCCGATCGAGGTGTTCTTCGCGGCCGGCCGGCTGTGGAACCTGCTGCACGGCGAGGCGCAGCAACCGCGCTTTCGCGTGCGCACCGTGTCGGTCGACGGCAAGCCGGTGCGCGGCCTGGTCGATTTCTCGATCACGCCGGGCGGCGGGATCGGCGACGTCGCCCGCACCGACATCGTCGTGATCTCGGCATCGGGATGGGACATCGCCGAACGCGTCGCGAAATCGAAGCTGATGCCGTGGCTGCGGTCCATGCACGCGCGCGGCGCGTACGTGACCGGCATCTGCAGCGGGGTCGCGCTGGTCGCCGAGAGCGGGCTGCTCGACGGCCGCCAGGCGACGACGCACTGGGCGGTCGCGCCGATCCTCGCGCAGCGCTATCCGAAGGTGCGCTGGCGGAGCGACCAGTTCGTCACCGAGGACGGCCACGTGCTGTGCAGCGGCGGCGTGTACGCGTCGATCGACGTCGCGCTGTACCTGGTCGAGAAGCTGTGCGGACACGAGATCGCGCTGCGCACGGCGAAGTCGCTGCTCGTCGGCATGCCGCGCAGCCGCCAGTCGGGGTACGCGGTGCTGCCGTTGTCGCGACCGCACGCCGACGAGCGCATCCGGCGCGCCGAGGAGTACATGCAGAAGCACTACGCCGACGGCTACGCGATCGACGCGATCGCGGAGCGCATCGGCATGAGCCCGCGCAACTTCATCCGGCGCTTCAAGGCGGCCACCGGCAGCCTGCCCGGCGCGTACGCGCAGGCCGTGCGCATCGCGGCCGCGAAGACGATGCTCGAGCAGGGTCAGCTGTCGATCCAGGCGGTCTGCGAGCGCACCGGCTACGAGGACGTCGCGTTCTTCCGGGCGCTGTTCAAGCGCCATACCGGCATGACGCCGCACGAATACCGCGACCGGTTCGCGGGCCTCAACGTCGAGCGCGAGGCGGTCGCTTCCGGCTCCCCCGAGCGCGCCTGACCGGGCGCTACTGCATCACGACGTCGTAGAGCTCGTCGTCGACGCGCCAGCGGCCACCTTCGTTCACGAGCACCGCGTCGCCCGCCAGCCGGATGCTGCTGGTCTCGCCGGCAACGATCAGCACGGCGCGGTTGCCTTTGCTCCAGCCCTGCACGACGCGCACCGATTTCGTCGGGTGATCCTTGGCCATGTCCGCGAGCTCGGCGGCGGCCTTGCCCTTCTTCACCGCCGCGTCGAGCCATTGGCCGTTGTCGTTGGTGACCAGCGCGCGCACCGCCTTCGCGTCGCGCTTCACCAACGCGTCGTGGTAGGCGAGGAACGCCTTGCCGGGCTCGCCGCCGTCGGCCGGCAAGGCGGCGCCGTGGTCGTCGGGCAGGAGCGGCACGTCGAGCTTGACGTCCGCAGCGCGCGCGTCGTCCTTCAGCTTCCACGACCCGACGAGCTTTCCCTGGGCGAGCTTTACCGTCGACGTGACGCCGAGGTTGCCGGCGCAGTACCCGCACCCGTTCCCCGGGCCGAAGTAGAACGAATAGCCCCGGTACGCACCGTCCGGCTTGAACTCGAGGTACACGACCGCGATCTCGCTGGCCACCATGCGCTGCTGGACCGCGCGGCGCCGGTCGTGGAAGGTCGCGAAATAGTCGGTCTTGAAGTCGCCGTTGCTGATCGCGACGACGATGACGTCGGTCTTGTCGATCAACGAGCGCCCGCGGAAGGCGAGCGCGGAGGCGACCGGCATCTTGAAGCCGCGGCTCTCGAAGGTGCCGTCCCCGGTAGCGGCATGCGCGGCGGGCAGCGCTGCAACCACCAGCAACACGGCGGCCAGGGCGGCGATCGGCAGCTTGGTCATCGGGACCCTTCGAAAGGTTCGGCTCGCGCATCCTAGGCCGGCAAGCGGGCCGGTCAAGGCGTATATTCGCCGCGTTCGGGCCAACGGGGGAGCGCGATGGGACGGACGACAGGATGGATCGTGGCCGGCGTGTGCGCGCTGGCCGGATGCTCGGGCGTGGACATCCGGCCGATCTCGCCCGACCTCGAGCGGCAGGCGCACACGCGCGACGGGACCGCCTCGGGCTACGTCGTCTACGGACCGATGGTCGTCGTCGAGATCGCCGTGCGCGAGGTGTGCGTCGCGAAGACCAACAGCGGGGCGTGCACGGAGCAGGAATCGCGATGCGCCGCCGGCGCGCCGTTCGTGCTGCCGGACCTCGACAAGCCGTTCCTGGTCGACGTGCGCAACGGCTTCGGCAAGGCCGGCGTCGACCTGACGATCGCCGACGGCTGGCGGCTGTCGAGCATCAAGGACCAGTCGGACAACACGGCGATCCTCGGCGCCATCGAGAAGGTCGCGCTCGCCCGCACGTCCGACACGTCGGTGCGCCGGGTCGGCGGCTGCAGCGCGCCGGGGCTGTACCGCGTCGTCACCAAGGGCGGTGGGGTGACGCTGGAACCGCTCCGCCTTTACTAGCCGCCCGCGTCGACCTTGCCGCGCGCCGCCTTGATGCGGCCGCGCATCACCTTGTCGTCGACGCGCCGGCGCTTCGACGCGCGGGTCGGCCGCGTCGGGGTACGCACCTTCGGCGCGACGGCTGCCGCGTCGACGATCGCCTGCAGCCGCGCGAGCGCGTCGGCCAGGTTGCGGTCCTGCGTGCGGTGACGCTGCGCCTTCAAAACGACGACGCCGTCCGGCGTGATGCGCCGGTCGCCGCTCGCGATCATGCGCGCCTTGATCGCGTCGGGGAGCGTCGACGCTGCGATGTCGAAGCGGAGATGGACCGCGCTCGCGACCTTGTTGACGTTCTGCCCGCCGGCCCCTTGCGCGCGCACGGCGGTCCATGCGATGTCCGAAACGGTCAGGCGCGGCGCTTCCATCGCGGCCATAATGCCTGATGCCCCGCGAAATCCCGCGCCTGCTCGACCCGGTCGACCGCGTCGCCGAAATCCTGTTCGGCCTGATCATGGCCGTGACGATCATCGGCGCGTTGTCGGTCGCGGATGCCGGTCGCGCCGAGATCCGCTCGGTCCTCGCGGCCGCGATCGCGTGCAATATCGCGTGGGGCCTGGTGGACGCGGTCATGTACGTGGTCCGCGCGATGACCGACGGCGCGCGTCGCGCGAACCGGGGCGAGGGCGACGCATCGCCGATCCTGACTTGGCGGCTGTTCGCCGAGGCATTCGCCGTGTTCGTGATGGTCGTGCTCGGCACCTTTCCGGTCGTCATTCCGTTCCTGCTCATCGACGACGGCGTGCTCGCGATGCGGGTCGCGCGTGCGGTGACGATCGCGCTGCTGTTCGTGGCCGGCTTCCAGCTCGCCCGGCACGCGGGGTCCCCGCGCCCGATGCTCGCCGGCGCGGGCGCCGCGCTGTTCGGCGCCGCATTGATCGTCGCGGTGATGGCGCTGGGCGGATGAGGCGCGTCGCGACCGCGCTGGCCGTGCCGCTGCTCGCTGTCGGCGCGACGGCGCTCGCGGCCGAGCCCGACGCGCGTGCGATCTCGACGTCGGTGACGGGGATGTTCTACGCGATGCGCGACCAGGCCGACTTCGGCGTCGGCATCGCGACGCTCGACCGCGGGCCGCTGCACCTCGAGGCGCGCTACCAGTACGAGGCGAAGGACAGCGCCTCGGTGTTCGTCGGCTGGACCTTCTCGGGCGGCGAGCGGCTCACGTACTCGGTCAGGCCGATCGTCGGCGTGCTGGCGGGCCGGTCGCAGGGCGTGATCCCGGGCGTCGAGGCCAGCGTCGCGTACGGTCCGGTCGATCTCTATGTCGAGGCCGAGTACGTGAGCTTCCGTCACGAGAGCGACGACAATTTCTTCTACGCGTGGAGCGAGCTCGGCTACGCGCCGTGGGAGTGGCTGCGCGTGGGCATCGTCGGACAGCGCACGCGCACGGTCGACAGCGAGCGCGACATCCAGCGCGGCTTGTTCGGCCAGTTCATCCTCGGCCCGGCGACCGTCGGGATCTACGCCTTCAATCCCGACGCGTCGAGCCGCTACTGGATCGTCTCGCTGGGCGCGAAGTTCTAGTCGTCGTGCGTCGCGTCGGCCGCGTGCCCGGTCGACGCGACGAGCGCCGGCGCGGCAGCGGCTGCCGTCCACGGCAGTCCGCGGCTCTGGAACATGCCGGTGACGGTGGCGGGGATCGCGATGCCGACGATCGACGAGACGAGCGCGGCGGCGACGATCGACGCGGCGCGGGACGGCAGGTGACGGAATTGGCGGTTCATGCGGCTCTCCGGTTCGCGCGGCCTCGACTCGGCCGCATGCGACGCACTTTGCGTCGCGGAGAGCGCTTCAGTCCTTGAGCGCCGCTGAAACGATCTGAAAGGCGGAAGGCCCGCCGGTCTCGACGAGGAGGCGTGCCTCGTCGAACGCCTCGCCGAACGGCATCGCGCGGCCGGCGGCGAGCGCCGCGTCGAACGCCTCGCGACCCAGGGCGTCGCGAGCGCGCTCGATCCACGGCGACAGGAACGCCTGGTCGGCCGGCTCGCGCCGGAAGCCGATCTCGGCCGCCGCCGACTCCGCGGCGCCGTGCAGGCGCGCGGCGAGGTCGAGCCGGCCGTTCGCGGAGGCGAAGCCCGTTGCGGCGTCGAGCAGCACGATCGACATGCGGCGCGACCCGATCGCGGTCACCATGACCATCCCGTCC
>DATBSV010000453.1:0-2034 GCA_036559685.1 Casimicrobiaceae bacterium | reverse complement strand
GACGCCCGTCTTCGCGAGGACGGTCGCGGACGCGGCGCTCATGCCGCCGACCGCGCGCTTGAAGATCTCCTGGCCGTCGAAGTCCCACACGGTGTCGCCGAAGCTGACGTCGCGGTTGGCGTAGGTCGTGCCGTGGCCGCGAACGCGCAGGATCGCCCGCGCGTCGGCGTAGCAGCCGAGCTTGTCGGCGAGGACGCCCTCGTCGCGGCCGGTGCCCTGGAGCACGACCGCCGCGCAACCGTCGCCGAACAGCACCGCGACATTGCGGTTCTCCCAGTCCATGAACGGCGAGATCGTCTCGACGCCGATCACGAGCGCGTTGCGCACCGTGCCCGCGCGGATCATGCCCGTCGCCGACGAGACGCCATAGAGAAAGCTCGTGCACGCGGTGTTGAGGTCCATCGCCGCCGCATTCCATGCGCCGAGCCGGTACTGGAGCGCGGACGCGGTGTTCGGCACGGACTCCTCGCTCGAGCAGGAGCCGTAGACGATGAGTTCGAGATCCTTCGCCGCCAGCCCCGCGCAGGCCAGCGCCTTCGACGCGGCGACGTGCGCGAGCTCGCTGCCGAGCACGTGGGTGATGCGCCGCTCGCGAATTCCGGTGCGTTGGGTGATCCAGGCGTCGTCGGTGTCGAGGAACGTCGCGAGGTCGGCGTTCGACAGGACGGCCGGCGGCATGCAACTGCCCCAGCCGGTGATCGCGGCGTTGGTCATCGCTCCCCCTTGCGCGAGCGCGCCCGGGCCAGCGCTACGGCGTAGATCGCCAGGTTGAGCGCGACCAGCGCCGCGCCGATCCACTTTTGCGCGTCCGGCGTCAAGCCGGCAGGATATAGCACCGGCATCAGGTAATGCTCGACGAAGCTTCCGGAATATCCCGCCTCGCCGGCGCGGACGCGCAGGCGATTCTCGAGCGGCGTGAGCGGGCAGATGGATCCGCTGAACTCGACGAAGGCGGCCCAGGCGAGCGCGGGCAGGTGAAACCACGCGTACGCGAGGCGGCGCCAAGCGAGCATGCCGCCGAGGGCGGCGAACACGACGAACGCGAGGTGCAGCGCGACGACGGCGTCGGCGGCGAGCCGGTCGAGCATGCGGCGCGCCCGGTCAGGCCACGAGCAGCGCGGCGGACGCGAATTGCGCGAGGCGCTTCTCGATCGCCGCGCGCGCGTCGGCCGCCTCGACGGCTGGAATCGCCGGCGACACGGCCGCGACGAGCGCATCGATCGAGCGCGTGCCGTCGCACAGCGGCAGCAGCGCGCGCGCGCAGTCGTCGGCGAGGCGCACGCCGACGTGCCGCAGGTTGGCGACGAACGGCCGGCGCTGCGCCTGCCAGCGCGCGACCGCGCGCGCGGTCGGCCGCCGCGTCGGCCGCGACGCGATCGGCAGCGCCGCGACATGCAGATCGGCCAGTCCGGCGATGCAGAGGCCGAAGACGCGCGACGGCGCATCGGCGGGCCAGCCGAGCGCGCGCGAGAGCTCGTCGAACGGCACGGTGGCCGGGAAGCGCTCGACGAGCAGCGCACTTGCCGCATCGGACGCGCGCGCCCGTTGCTGGACGAGCGCCATCGTCGCGGAATAGTGCAGGCCGGCGGCGCGCGCCACGTCGAAGTTCGCACGGGCGGCGGCGGCGGCCGGCACCATCAGCGACTGGCGCAACGTGCGCGCGTGCACGAAGTCGAGCATCTGGTCGCGCATGACCGGTGGCCGCGCGTCGAGACGCGCGCGGTACCCGGCGCTCGCGCCGCCGTACGAAAGCGTCGCGGGGTCGGCGTCGGCGAACACGGCGAGTCCGCGAAGCCCTGCTTGTTGCACGAATTGCGTGTAGTAGACCGGACCGTTCACGCGCGACAGGCTGTCGTGCGCGAAACCGCCGTCGGTGCGCTCGTTCTCGTGCGCGAAGCTCTCGGCGACCATCGCGGGCGGACCCTCCTGCGCGCGCCACGCGTCGACGAACGTGCCGATGACGTCGCGCGCGTGCGCCACGCGCTGGACCGGGTCGGCGTCGGCGCGGATGTGGAAGCGCATCGCGTCCCAGCC
>DATBSV010000452.1:0-12430 GCA_036559685.1 Casimicrobiaceae bacterium | reverse complement strand
TGCGACAGGTTCATCTCGAGCTCGTTCTCGAACTCGCGCGCCTGGTCCTTGGACATCAGCTCGTAGGCGATGCGCCGGACCGTCTCGGGGTCCATCGGCTGGGTCGACACGGGCGTCACGACCCCGTTGACCTTGATGTTGATCGGGGCGCCGCACGAGATGAAGATGTCCGAGGCCTGCTTCTCGGCCATCAGCTTGAACAGGCGGTCCAGGTACATGGTTGGTCTCTTTCGTCGGCCCGGCGCGGCTACAATGGCCGGGTGGTCGAAGGCTCGCACGCCCCCGGCGCCCCGGCGAAGCGCCATGATGATGGCATTTTTCCCCCTGGGGGGCCAATCGGCCGCCGGACGGCCGATCCGGGCCATCCCGGGGCCTGCCCCTGCCGCGAACCCCTTTCGTAGCAAATTCCATGCTGGCAATCATCGGAGGCAGCGGCCTCACGCAGCTCTCGACGCTCGCGATCTCGCGCCGCGAGATCGTCCGGACCCCCTATGGGGAGCCGTCCGCGCCGCTCCTGTTCGGGAGCGTGGCCGGCCGCCCGGCCGTGTTCCTGGCCCGCCACGGCCACGGGCACACGATCCCGCCGCACCGCGTGAACTACCGCGCGAACCTGTGGGCGCTCAAGGCCCGGGACGTGACCGCCGTGCTCGCCGTCGCCTCGGTCGGCGGAATCCGGGACGCCGCGCCCGGGGCGCTCGTGCTGCCGCACCAGATCATCGATTACACGAGCGGACGAATGAGCACCTATTTCGACGGTGAGGAAGGCAAGGTCGTCCACGTCGATTTCACCCGACCGTACTCGACCTGGCTACGCGCGCGCTGCCTCGAAGCCGCGGCGCTCGCCCGCCTCAAGCTCTCCGACGGCGGCGTCTATGGGGCGGTCAACGGGCCGCGGCTCGAGTCCGCGGCCGAGATCGACCGGATGGACCGCGATGGCGCGACGCTCGTCGGCATGACCGGCATGCCCGAAGCCGTCCTCGCGCGCGAGCTCGATGTGCCGTACGCGGCGATCTGCGTCGTCGTGAACCACGCGGCCGGCCGCGGCGACAGCGGCGAGACGATCTCGATGCGGGCGCTGCTCGCCACGCTCGAGGGAGGGATGGAGAAAGTGCGAACCCTGCTCGACCATCTGGCACCGATCGCGACGCCGCCGGGACCGGAGGCGGCCCGATGATCCGCGACGTGCTCAAGATGGGCGACCCGCGCCTGTGGCGCGTGAGCGACCGCGTCGAGCGCGTCGGCTCGCGCGAGCTCGACGAGCTCCTCACCGACCTGCGCGACACGATGAAGGCGTACAACGGCGCCGGCCTCGCCGCGCCGCAGATCGGCGTGCCGCTGCGCGTCGTGATCTTCGGCGTCGACTTCAACCCGCGCTACCCGGATGCCGAGCCGGTGCCCTATACCGAGCTCGTCAACCCGGTGCTGACGCCGTTGACCGACGAGGTCGAGGAGGGCTGGGAGGGGTGCCTGTCCGTGCCCGGCCTTCGCGGCGTGGTGCCGCGCTACACGGCGCTGCGCTACGAAGGGCTCGACCCGAAGGGCAACCCGATCAGCCGGGAAGTCGACGGCTTCCACGCGCGCGTCGTGCAGCACGAGTGCGACCACCTCGACGGCATCCTCTATCCGATGCGCATGCCGGACATGCGCCGCTTCGGCTACACCGAGATCCTGTTCCCCGACGCCGAGGGCGATGAGGACTAGAGGGCCTGCTAGCGCTACCGGGGCACTCGCGCCCCTGTCGCGCTAGCAGGCCCTTCAGACGTGCAGTTGCTCGTAGAGCGCGGTCTCGAGGCGCAGCAACGCCTGCTCGTCGTGCAGGCGCGCGCCGTCGACCAGGAACACGTCCTCGGCGCGCTCGCCCAGCGTATTGATCTTCGCGCTCGCGACGTTGACGTTCGCGTTCGCGAGCACGTACGCGATGCGCGCGAGCAGGCCCGGCCGATCGCCGGCGACGACCTCCAGGATGTAGTGCGTGCCCTTGTCGTCCGGGAACAGGCGGATCTCCGGCGTGAGCGGGAAATGGCGCAGCTGGCGCCCGACGCGCCCTGACGTCGGCGGCTCGAGCGGCGCGTCCGAGACGAGCTGCTCGCACAAGTCGTGCTCGATGCGCGCGATCGTCTCGCGCGAGCTCGCGGAGGCGCCGCCGGCGTCCTGCACCGCGAACGTGTCGAGCGCGTAGCCGTGCGCGGTCGTGTGCACCTTGGCGTCGACGATCGACAGCCCCGCGCGGCCGAAGTAGCCACAGATGCGCGCGAACAGCGCCTTGCGGTCGGGCAGGTACACGAGCACCTGCAGGCCGGCGCCGGTACGCGCGAGCCGCGCCTTGACGACCGGTTGCGGGCGGTCGACGCGCCAGTACAGGTTGCGCGCGTGCCACGCGATCTCCTCGTCCGTATGGCGCTGGAAATACGGCGTGTCGAGGTGCCGCCACAGCGCGCGCTCGGCGTTCTCGGGCACCGCGTAGAGCCTGAGCAGCCTGCGCGCCTCGGCTTGGCGTTGCTGCAGCGAGTCGCCGAGCGTCGCGGTCGCCTCCGCGCCGGCCAGCATCCGGCGCGTCGCGTGGAACAGGTCCTCGAGCAGCTGCGCCTTCCACGCGTTCCAGACCTTGGGGCTCGTGCCGCGGATGTCGGCGACGGTCAGGATGTAGAGCAGCACGAGCCGCTCGTCGGTGCCGACCTTCGCCGCGAACGCGCGAACGACCTCGGGGTCCGAGATGTCCTGCTTCTGCGCCGTGGACGACATGGTCAGGTGCTGCTCGACCAGCCACGCGACGTTGTCGGCGTCGTGCTTGCTCATGCCGTGCGCACGGCAGAAGCGGCGCGCGTCGACCGACCCGAGCGTCGAGTGGTCGCCTCCGCGGCCCTTCGCGATGTCGTGGAACAGGCCGGCGAGGTAGAGCACCTCCTTGCGCTCGACGTCGGCGATGAGACGCGAGCACAGCGGGTACTCGTGCGCATGCTGCGCCTCGGTGAAGCGGCGCAGGTTGCGAATCACCATCAGGATGTGCTCGTCGACCGTGTAGACGTGGAACAGGTCGTGCTGCATCTGGCCGATGATGCGGCCGAACGGCGGCAGGTACGCCCCGAGGATCCCGTACAGGTTCATGCGGCGCAGCTCGTGCGTCAGGCCGCGCGGCGCGCGGAACAGCGCCATGAACCTCGCGCGGTTTGCCGGATCGCGGCGGAACTTCGCGTCGATGCGGCCGCGCGAGCGCCACAGCGCGCGCAACGTGCGCGCGCTCATCCCCTTGAGCTCGGGATGGCGCTGCATCAGCAGGAACGCGTCGAGCATCGCCGAGGGCTGGCGCTCGAACAGGTCCTCGCTCCCGACGTGCAGGAGCTCGTCGATCGAGCAGAACGGTCCCTCGATCGGCACCGGGTCGTGCGCGAGCGGGAAGAGCCGTGCGTGCAGGTTCTGCAGCAGGATCGTGTTGAGCTGGCGCACCGTCTTGGCGGCGCGATAGTAGCGCTGCATTAGCTGCTCGCTCGCGCGGCGCGTCGGCGTGTCCTCGTAGCCCAGCTGGCGCGCGAGCGCCGATTGCAGGTCGAAGACGAGGCGGTCCTCACGGCGTCCGGACAGGTAGTGCAGGCGCACGCGCAGTGCGCCGATGAGGCGCTCCTGCCGCGACACCGAGCGTGCCTCGCTCATCGTCATCAGGCCCGCGCGCGCGAGCTCGCGCCACGAGCGGCCGAGCCCGGCCGCGCGCGCCATCCACAGCACGGTCTGCAGGTCGCGCAGGCCGCCCGGGTTCTCCTTGACGTTGGGCTCGAGGTTGTAGGCGGCGTCGTGGTGCTTCAGGTGCCGCTGCTGCTGCTCGAGCGCCTTCGCTTCGTAGAACGTGGACGGGTCCATCGCGGCGTCGAACGCCTTCACGAACGCGCCGTAGAGCTTGCGGTCGCCACCGAGGAATCGGTGCTCGAGCAGGCTCGTGCGGATCGTCGCGTCGCCGGCCATCTCGGCCAGGCATTCGTCGACCGTGCGGACCGCGTGGCTCACCTCGAGGCCGATGTCCCAGAGCGTGGCGAGGAAGCGCTCGATCGACGCGGGATCGGGCCCGCCGTCGCGCAACAGGATCAGCACGTCGACGTCGGAGTGCGGGAAGAGCTGGCCGCGCCCGTAGCCGCCGACCGCGAGGACGGCGGTATGCGCGGGCATGCCGGAGCTGCGCCACACGTCGCGGATCGCGCCGTCGACGAGCCGCGAGTGCTCGCGCAGGAGCTTCGGCGTGTCGGGCCGTGCGAGGAAGGCATCGCGCAGCGACTCGCGTCGCGAGCGAAGCGTGCTCCGCCAGTCCGCCACAGCGACGGGCAGCGGCGGGGCGGCTCGCCGGACGGTCGCCGCCGTGTCCATGCGCGCTCGCTACCCCGGCGGCGGCGCCGGCGTGCCCGCGGATTGCGTGAGGATCTCGAACCCGGTCGGCGTGACGAGCACCGTGTGCTCCCATTGCGCCGACAGCGAATGGTCGGCAGTCACGATCGTCCAGCCGTCCGCGAGGCAGCGGATGCCCGGGCGGCCGGCGTTCACCATGGGCTCGACGGTGAAGATCATGCCGGGCTGGAGCTTGAGGCCCGTGCCGGCACGACCGTAGTGCAGCACCTGCGGCTCCTCATGGAAGTTGCGGCCGATGCCGTGTCCGCAGAACTCGCGCACGATCGAGTAGCCGTGGCCCTCCGCGTGCTTCTGGATCACGTTGCCGAGGTCGCCCAGGTGCGCGCCCGGCTGGATCGCGCGGATGCCCTTCCACATCGACTCGTAGGTCACCTCGCACAGGCGCTTCGCCTGGATCGACGGCGCGCCGACGTAGAACATGCGGCTCGTGTCGCCGTGGTAGCCGTCCTTGATGACGGTCACGTCGACATTGACGATGTCGCCGGACTTGAGCTTGCGGTCCCCCGGAATTCCATGGCAGACGACGTGGTTGACCGATGTGCACAGCGACGCCGGGTAGGGCGTGTGGCCGGGCGGCGCGTAGTTGAGCGTCGCCGGGATCGTGCGCTGCACGTCGACCATGTAGTCGTGCGCGAGCTTGTCGATGTCCTTGGTCGTCACGCCCGGCTGCACGTGCGCCGTCAGGTAGTCGAGCAGCTCGGACGCGAGCCGGCCCGCGACGCGCATCCCGGCGATGTCGTCGGCGCTCTTCAGTTGCACGGACAGGGGAAGCGGGGCTCGCATCAGAGGCGGAGTAACTCGTTGATGGCAGTCTTCGAACGCGTCCTGGCGTCGACGCGCTTGACGATGACCGCGCAATACAGGCTGTGGCTGCCGTCGGCCGCGGGCAGGCTGCCCGAGACGACCACGGAGCCGGCCGGCACGCGGCCGTAGTGGATTTCGCGCGTCGCCCGATCGTAGATGCGGGTGCTCTGGCCGATGTAAACCCCCATTCCGAGCACCGAGTTCTCCTCGACGACCACGCCCTCGACGACCTCGGAGCGCGCGCCGATGAAGCAGTTGTCCTCGATGATCGTGGGGCCCGCCTGGACCGGCTCGAGCACGCCGCCGATGCCGACGCCGCCCGACAGGTGCACGTGCTTGCCGATCTGGGCGCACGATCCGACCGTCGCCCAGGTGTCGACCATCGTGCCCTCGTCGACGTAGGCGCCGATGTTCACGAACGACGGCATCAGCACGACGCTCCGTGCGAGGTATGCGCCGCGCCGCGCGGTCGCCGGCGGCACGACGCGCACGCCCGATCGGGCGAACGCCGCGTCGTCGTATTTCGCGAACTTGCTCGGCACCTTGTCGTAGAACCGGAACGGCGCACCGTCGCCCGACGGCCCCATTGCCTCGCTGTCGGCGAGGCGGAACGACAGCAGCACCGCCTTCTTGATCCACTGGTGCGTGACCCAGGCACCGTCGACCTTCTCGGCGACGCGCAGCTTGCCCGCGTCGAGGTCGTCGATCACGTGTGCGACGGCGCCGCGCACGTCGGCGGGCGCCGCGGATGGCGAAAGCTCGGCGCGGTGCTCCCACGCGCTGTCGATCGTGGCTTGCAGGTCGGTCATCGGGCGAACAGTCGGCGACGAAGGCCGGCATTCTACCGTGCGGCCCGCTCGCGCCCGGTCAGCCGCGCATACAGCGGCCGCATCAGCGCCGGGAGCGTGTACATCGGGATCTGCGCGAGCGCGAAGTACACCGTGACGTCGAAGCTCGCGCGGCCTTCCAGTGCGACCAGCACGAGGCCCATGTTGCAGTTGCCGGACAGAAGCGCGACCGTGAGCGCGCGCGTCGTGCCGAGACAGCGGAACGCGAGCCCGCCCGCGACCTGGAGCAGCAGGTTGAACGCGTAGGCCGCGACGATCGCGAGCGCGACATAGCCGGGCCGCTCGATCGCGTAGGCGGTCACGCCGTCCATGATCGCGAGCCCGAACACGAGCATGTTGAGCACGGTGAGCCCGTCGATCAGCTCGCGATTCGCATCGATCTTCGGCGCCGGGACGAGCTTGCGCACGAGCCACGCCGCCGCGAACGCGCTGCCGACCAGCGCGACGAGACGCCCCATGAACTCGACGAGCGGCAGGTGGAGGCTCATGCCGACGAGCGATTCGGCGGCGACCGGAAGCGTCAGCGGGACGAGCGCGGTACCCATGAGCACGACGACGACCGCGAGCGGCGCGTCGAGGCCGAGGAGCAGCGCGATCGCGACGTTGGACACGATCGGCGAGCTCGCCGCCATCAGCACGAGTGCCTGCGACAGCGGTTCGGGAAAGCCGGCCGCGGCCAGCGCACGCGTCAGCATCCAGACGAGGAGCGGCGAGACGCCCAGGACCCACACGAGCAGCAGCGCGACGACGCCGGGCCGCTTGCGCCAGGCCGCTGCCGCCGACCAGTCGAGACGGACCAGCGCGAGTGCGAGCGGGATCAGGAGCGTCGGGACGAGCAGCGGCCGCACGAGCGAGGCGAGCGGGGGGACGGCGAGCCCGAGGAGCACGCCGACCGCCATGAAGGCCGTGGCATGCCGGCCGGCGAACGCGAGGAAGCGCACGACGAGAATCCTACGCGCGCGGTGGTCCGGTCGCCTACATCGCTTTGAACAGGTGCGCGAACGTGCGCGAGACGGTCAGCTTCTCGGCGCGGTCCTTGAGGGTGAGCAGCGGCTGGTCGCGCCAGTCGCGCTCGACCTTGGCGATCGCGCGCAGGTTGACGATCGTGCCGCGGTGGACCTGCCAGAACTGCTCGCGGTCGAGCTCGTCGTAGAGCTCCTTGATCGTCTTGCGGATCAGCGCGTCGCCGTCGGCGGTCACGACCTTCGTGTACTTGTCCTCGGACTGGAAATACAGCACGTCGTCGATCGCGATCAGCTTCATCGCGTTGCCGAGCGAGGCGCGGATCCACTTGAGCGTGCTGCCCGGCGCTTCGCGGGCCGCGAGGCGTTCCAGCAACGCGTGCAAGTCGGCGGGCGGCGTCCCCAGCCTCGACTTAAGGCGCGCGACGACCTTCGCGATGCGCTCGGGCGTCGGCGGCTTCAGCACGTAGTCGACCGCGCCCTCCTCGAACGCCGCGACCGCGTACTCGTCGTACGCCGTCACGAACACGATGTGCGGGCCCCCGGCGATCGCCCTCGCGACGTCGATCCCCGAGAGCACGGGCATCCGGATGTCGAGGAACACGACGTCGGGCCGCTCCTCCTGCGCGAGCATCACAGCTTCCTCGCCGTTCTCGGCCTCCGCGACGATCGCCAGCTCCGGCCACGCCTCGGCGAGGCGCGCCTTCAGCTGGCTCTTGAGCATCGGCTCGTCTTCGGCGATCAGCGCAGTGGGCAAGCAGGCCTACGGAGTATCGATCGGGATCTCGAGCGCCGCGCGCGTGCCGCGTGGCGTGAGCGGCGACAGTGTGAACCGGCCGCGCGACCCGTACAAGGCGGCCAGACGCTCGCGCACGTTGGCGAGGCCCACGCCGCCGCCCTGCCGCGCCTCGGTGTCGACGACCCCGCGGCCGGTGTCGGTCACCTCGACGGTCAGCTTGTCGCCGTCGCGCCGCGCGCGCACCTCGATCGTGCCGCCGTCGGCGGACGGCTCGATGCCGTGCTTGATCGCGTTCTCGACCAGCGAGATCAGGAGATTCGGCGGGAACGCGGACGCGCGAAGCTCGGCGGGCACGTCGATCGTGAAGGCGAGCCGCGACCCGATGCGCGTGCGCAGGATGTTGAGGTACGCCTCGCACAGCTCGACTTCCTTGCCGAGCGTGGTCGACGACGCGCGCAGCTGGGGCAGCGCCGCGCGCAGGTACGCGATCAGGTGGCCGAGCAGGCGGTTCGCCGCGGGCGGGTCGGTCTCGGTCAGGAACTGCACCGACGCGAGCGTGTTGAACAGGAAGTGCGGCTCGACCTGCGCCTGCATGAGCTTCAGCTCGGCCTCCACGGCCTGCTTCGACAACAGGTGCCGCTCGGCTTCGGCGCGCGCCAGCGCCGCGCGCGCGCGGGCGGCCGCCAGCTTTACGTAAAAGAACAGGCTGATGAACACGCCGTTGAAAAACGCCACGACGAGGTTGAACAGGAAGTTGCCTTTGCCCGAGAGCACGTGCGACCAGCTGTAGCCCTTGACGAGGATCACCAGCAGGACGCCGAGCACGGAGCCGATCGCGACGGCGACGAGGAGCCGCCGCAACGGATGGTCGCTGTCCCAGGGACGCGCGACGTTGACGCAGTAGGCGATCGAGAAGCCCTGGAGCTGCGCCGAAACGAACGGGTGCCAGAACGGGCGCACGTCCTCGGGCGAGATCCACAGCACGCCGGCGATGCCGGTGTTGATTGCGGCGATCAGCGCGATCGTCACCCAGGACGCGCGCGCGCCGCGTACGAGCGCGGCGAGGATCGGCGACGGCATGGACCGGGAGGTGGCGGACGACGTCATGGGCACCGATTGTAGGGGCGCGGCCCGCGGGGGCCGGCCGCAGCCGACGAAGCGCCTTCCTTCCGGACGAAGCCGTGGGGCAGCCGACAGGATGGCGCCGTCGCCGTCGGCTCGCCCCGGCTCAAGGCGCCGGCCCGTCCGGGAGGCGGGAAGCGAAGCTCACGATCCGCTCGACACCCTCGGCGCACTCGGCCTCGTCCGCGACCAGCGCGATGCGGATGCGGCCGCGGCCCGGGTTGACGCCATTCGCGTCGCGCGCGATGTAGCTGCCGGGCAGGACCGTGACGTTCTCCTCGGCGTAGAGCCTGCGCGTGAACTCGGCGTCGTCGATCGGCGTGCGCGCCCACAGGTAGAACGCGGCCTGCGGACGCTCGCAGGGCAGCACGCTCGCGATGCGCGGCGTCAGCGCGTCGAACTTCGCGGCGTAGCGGCGCCGGTTGTCGCGCACGTGCTCCTCGTCGTTCCACGCCGCGAGGCTCGCGGCGACGACGGCCGGCGACATGGCGGAGCCGTGGTAGGTGCGGTAACGAAGGAACGGATGGATGAGCGCCGGATCGCCGGCGACGTAACCGGAACGCAGCCCCGGCGCGTTCGAGCGCTTCGACAGGCTGCCGAACACGACGACGCGATGATGCTTCGCGCGCCCGAGCTTCGCGGCGGCCGCGAGCGCTCCGAGCGGCGGATGCGCCTCGTCGAAATGCACTTCCGAATAGCACTCGTCGGATGCGATCGCGAAGCCGTGGCGATCGGCGAGGCAGAACAGCGTCTTCCATTCGTCGAGGGCGACGACGCGGCCGGTCGGGTTGTCGGGCGAGCACACGTACAGGAGCTGCGTGCGCCGCCACACCTCGTCGGGCACGCTCGCCCAGTCGTGGCGCCAGCCGTTGCGCTCGTCGGCATTCACGAGCCAGGGCTCGGCGCCGGCGAGCAGCGCGGCGCCCTCGTAGATCTGGTAGAACGGGTTGGGCATCACGACGGTGGCGCCCGGCCGGCTGGCGTCGAGCGTCGCCTGCGCGAACGCGAACAGCGCCTCGCGGCTGCCGAGCACCGGAAGCACCTCGGTCGCGGCGTCGGGCGCGGCGATGCCGTGGCGCCGCGCGAGCCACGCGGCGATCGCCTCGCGCAGCGCGGCCGGTCCGATCGTCATGGGATAATGCGCGAGCCCCGCGCCGGCCGACGCGAGCGCGTCGAGCACGAGCTTCGGCGTCGGATGCCGCGGCTCGCCGATCGACAGGTTGACGTGCGCGCGGTCCGCCGGCGGTTGAGCGCCGGCGAGGAGCGCACGCAGCCGTTCGAACGGATACGGCCGGGTGAGATCGAGTCGGGGATTCACGCGAGGAATCGAAAGGCGAGCGACGCGCGAGTATAGCGAGCGCGCCGCCGTCCACACCGATGAACGACGCCGTCGACCGCCGACCCTTGCGCGACCGCATGCTGATCATGGCGGCGACGGCCGTGGCATTCGTGCTGTTCGCGTGGGTCGCGGCCCATTGGATCTGGCGCTGGGCGAGCCCGCCGCTGCCGCGGACGAGCGTGCCCGCGCCGGCCGATCCCGCGGCGACCATCCTCGCGTCGGGCCTGTGGGCCGGCGGGAGCGACGCCCCCACGGCGACCGCTCCGTCCGCGTCAGGCGACCTGCGCCTCGTCGGCGTGCTCGCCGAGCGCGACGGCAAGGGTTACGCGGTGTTCCGCACGCGCGACGGCGCGCGTGTCGTCGCCGCAGGTTCGGAGATCGCGCCCGGCGTGCGGCTCGCGAGCGTCGACGCATGGAGCGTTCGGGTCACCGACGCCTCGGGCGAGCGCACGCTCGAGCTCAGGCGAGACGCGGCCCCGCCGGCCTCCGCGCCGACGCGCGCTCCCGCCGCGGGCGTCGCGCCGAAAGTTGCCGTGGTGACGCCGCGCGCGACATCGCCGGCGTGCGCGGTGCCGAGCGGGTTCAGCGGCGCCGTGCTGAAGCTCCACGCCGAGCTGCTCGACGGGCTCATCGCGCAGCCGGACAGCTGGCGCGGCATGCTCGCCGCCGACAACGGGCAGCTTGTCGTGCGTGAGGACGGCGGGTTCGCGACGATGCTCGGGCTCGCGAAGGGCGATCGCCTCGTGCAGGCGAACGGGATCGCGCTCCAGCAGCCCGACGACGTGACCGGCGCGGTGCTCCGCCCGCTGGCGCAGAGCCAGGCCGTGCGCGTCGCGGGATCGCGCGCCGGCCAGGCGCGCGAGGTGCTGATCCAGAACGCGAGCGCCTGTCCTTAGGGCGAACAGGCCCTAGGCGCGCAGCCAGCCGATCAGGTCGGAAGGCGCGTCGAGCCAGCCGTGGGCGGGCCAGGCCGACGCCGGCTCGCCGGTGCCTAGGTAGCCCCAGTTCGCGACCAGCGTCGACATCCCCGCGCCGTTGCCGGCGTCGACGTCGCGCCGGTCGTCGCCGACGTATACGCAGCGCGACGGCGGCAGCCGCAACGCCGACGCCGCGTGCAGGAGGGGCGCCGGGTGCGGCTTGGAATGCGGCGTCGTGTCGCCGCAAACGATCGTGCCGGCGCGGTGCGCGAGCCCGAGCGCGACGACGACCGGCCCGGTGTAGCGCTCGGCCTTGTTGGTGACGATGCCCCACGCGAAGCCGCGCTGTTCGAGCGCCGCGAGCATCGTCTCGATGCCGTCGAACAGGTGCGTCGTCTGCGTGAGGCCCGCCGCATAGTGCGCGAGGAACGCGTCGCGCGCCGCCACGTAGCCGTCGTCGTCCGGCTTGAGTCCCATGCCGGCGCCGAGGAGGCCGCGCGCTCCCGCGCTCGCGTACGCGCGGAGGGCGTCGACCGGCATGGGCGGTCGCCCATGATCGGCACGCACGCGGTTGAGCGCGCCTGCCAGGTCGCCGGCGGTGTCGGCCAGCGTGCCGTCGAGATCGAACAGCACGGCGTCGACGTCGAGCCGTGGCGTCATGCGCCTTTGCGGAACGCCGCCATGTAATTGACCGACACGTCGTCCGCGTCGAGCCGATAGGAGCGCGCGAGCGGGTTGTACGTGAGCCCGGTCATCGCAGCGAGCTCGAGGCCCGCCCGTCGCGCGTCGCGCGCGACCTCGGACGGCGTCAGGAACCGCGACCAGTCGTGCGTGCCGCGCGGCAACAGCCGCAGCACGTACTCGGCGCCGACGATCGCGAACAGGTACGACTTGGGATTGCGGTTGATCGTCGAGATCACGACATGCCCGCCCGGTCGCGCGAGCGTGGCGCACGCGCGCATCGTCGACGCGGGATCCGGCACGTGCTCGAGGAGCTCCATGCACGTCACGACGTCGAACGACGCCGGCTGCTCGCGCGCGAGCGTCTCGGCCTCGATCAGCCGGTAGTCGACGCCGACGCCGGTCTCGAGCGTGTGCAGCTTGGCCACGCTCAGCGGTTTCTCGGCGAGGTCGATGCCGGTGACGTTCGCGCCGCGCGTCGCCATCGACTCCGACAGGATGCCGCCGCCGCAACCGATGTCGACGACGCGCTTGCCGGCGAGGCCGCCGACGAGGTCCTCGATCCAGCGGAGGCGCAGCGGATTGATCGCGTGGAGCGGTGCGAACTCGCTCGCGGGATCCCACCAGCG